>JALUWJ010000202.1 GCA_027019605.1 Henriciella sp.
TCTGTGCGGAAGGTCAGTTCGCCGCGCGCTTCGGCGGCGATATAGTTCCATGTGGGAACCACTTTGCCGTGCTCCGCCTTTGACGGGTAGGCCGACGCCGACACATAAGCATCATCGCTTCGAAACACAGCCGTGACGATGGGCGTTTGGTCTTGCAGAGACTCCCAAAACGCGTTGGTGCGCGCCACATGACCGATCAGCTTGGACTGATCCTCTCTCCACACGAGCGGCACAATCGCGACCACAGGTCCGTCAGAACCATTGGCAGCGACCGTTGCGAGCGGACTTTGCGCAATGATCGCGCGCGCCGCGTCGGCGTCCGTGTGAAAGATCGAGGATGGATGCATAAGCGCTAGAGGCCCTCGCAGAAGGTCTTGTAAGCAGCCGCGTCCATGAGACCGTCTAAATCGCCTTTGTCAGACAGTTTGATTTTACAGAACCAGCCTTTGCCTTCCGGGTCCTCGTTGACCGTCTCAGGGGCATCCGCGAGATCGCCATTGCCTTCGGTCACTTCGCCGGCCACGGGGGCATAGACGTCTGACGCGGCTTTGACGCTCTCGACTACGGCCATGTCGTCGCCTTTGGCGAAACTTGCGCCGGCTTCTGGGACTTCCACGAACACAACATCACCGAGCTGCTCGGCGGCATATTTGGTGATCCCGACAGTGCCCGTGTCGCCGTCAACGGCAATCCATTCATGGTCTTCTGTAAAATAAGTGCTCATCTCTCTCACCGGGTTAGCGTTTGTAGTTTGGTTGTACGAATGGCAGCGCGCAGACTTCTGCTGCGCGGGCTTTGCCACGGACCATTAGGTCAATTTTGGTGCCTGGTTCGGTCAGATCGGCGCGGACATAGCCCATGGCAATCGGACGATCGACGCTGGGGCCAAATCCGCCCGAGGTGACCGTACCAACGCGCTCGCCATTCACATGGATCTCTGTGCCTTCGCGAGCCGGTGCTCGTTCCAGCGGCTGTATGCCAACGCGCTTTTCGGCGGGACCTTCAGAGAAGGCCTTTAGAATACGCTCGGCACCCGGAAAATCAGCGCGCTCGCGGCGTGACTTTTGGATCACCCATCCGAGATCGGCCTCAATCGGGTCGCGGCTTGGATCCATGTCGTGGCCATAAAGACAGAGCCCCGCTTCCAGGCGGAGACTGTCGCGGGCACCGAGACCAATCGGTTTGACGCGCGCATCCTCGAGTAAGGCTTTCACGAGGCCAATGCCATATTCATTATTCGGCAGCAGGAGTTCGTAGCCGTCCTCACCGGTATAGCCGGAGCGCGACAGCATGATCTTTTCATCGCCCTTTTGAAGGTAGGCGCAGCGCATAAAGGTCAGATCCGCAGCTTCCGGGAAATGGTCGACGAGCACAGCCTCAGCCTTGGGACCTTGCAGCGCCATCAAAATACGATCGTCGGCCTTTTGCAGGCGCGCCACATCGCTGAGCTTGTCTTCAATCAATGCCCAGTCCTGGGCTTTCACCGCGCCATTGACGACAATGTAAAGCATTCCATCAATCCCCGGCATGCGGGTAATGATGAGATCGTCGAGGATGCCACCTTCCTCGTTCAACAAGACCGAAAGACGCCCCTGCCCGGGTTTCAGGATGGCAATATTGCTCGGAACCAGGCGCTCCATGGCAGCGGCAATCTTCTCATGCGCGCCCGACTCACCGAGACCGTCTTTCAGAAACAGAAAACACGGCCCCATATGCGAGACATCAAACAGGCCAGCTTCAGCGCGGGTCCAGAGGTGTTCGGGTTTTACGCCTTCAAACTGAACCGGCATTTCATAGCCAGCAAACGGCACCATTTTGGCACCATGCTCGACATGCAGGTCATAAAGCGGCGTGCGCTTTAACGTTTCACTCGTTTGGTCAGCCAATCGCGGCGCCTTCCAAAGCAGGACAGATCACGCGCAAAGCGGATCTGTGCTGCCCCCGCTGTCTTGGCGCCTGAGAGATTCCGCCCCGATCAAGTCAGGGGCTTGCTCCTTCGGCGAGGCTGCCGCGTTTTGCGCGCCTCTTTCCAGCGTGTTGAACCTGTTCCGGTCCTTTTGCCTGAGCGTTTCCGGGGCGGTTGCGCCTTCGGCGATCGGGAGTTCGATTCTCTCCCGGAACAGATTTGATGAGCGTTAGCTAGTCCGAATCCGGAACAGCGACAAGTCAAATGTCAGTCGTTTCGCTGGTCTTAGTCAACAATCGTCAGAGCGGACAATTGGCTGGCAATCGCTGCATAAGCATCGAGCAGTTCACCGCCATTCGACGCGTCAAAGAAGCGGCTGTCATCACCCGCGCAGTTTTTGAGCGTGTTCTTTGCACCGTTCGGAGCCTGGAACGCCACAGCATAAACCAGGACGTTTTCGTCGCGCATCTCGCGGCAAAGGCGTCGCGCTTGCTGATTGCTGTTGCCCTGGCTCCTTTCATAGCGCCGGTTGAACTGACCATCGGTCATCAAGATCACGGCTTTAATCGTGTGCGGCTCAGTATAGTCGTGCGGCGCAGATGCCGACGGCCAAATGCTGCTCCAATCGGGCGCAATCAAATACCATGACCACGCCACGCCAAGGTGACCGGCTGTCCACCCGCCCGCGGTGAGCTTGTTAATCTCCTGCTCGAACAGATTGAGATTGCTCGTCAGTGGCAGCAGACTGCTTGTTGGGCATGAGGTTGCATCATCGCCAACCCACTTGTTGAAAGTCGGGTCATCGTCATCCCACGCAAACAGCCCGGTACGCTCCGAAACGCAGACTTTGTTCAGTCCGTCGCCGTCGCGATCGTCATCAACAGGACGGCCGAGCGCGGCATTGCCATAGGCGCCCGCATTCACGGACGTCGAATAGGACACGAATGAGATCCGAACGCGATCCCCAGTCGAGGAATCGATCAAAGTGTTGGCGGCGGTGATCGCTGCCGTTTTCAAATCGGCAAGCTTGGTCCCGCGCATAGAGCCGGAAACATCAAGCATCAGAGCAAGGTCCAGCTTGGTAACATTGGCTTTCGAGGTCGCACCGTTTGAAACAGCCATGCTGTGCGGCGTGATCGACCCGCCAATCAGCGTGCCCATTGTACACTCCGACGTGACGCGAACCGTGCCAGCATCGCGGTCAATCGCGACCTGCGAGTTCTGGCACGCAACATCATCGTGAGCGCTGCTGAGATTGGCATTGAGCGAGTTGAGCGCAATTTGACGAATGTCGGCATTCGACAAAGACGCATCTTCCATCGCACGCGCGCCAGCCAAAGAGGCAGCGTCAATCGCGGATTGGAGATGACGATCGGTGTTGACCTGTCGCGACAGATCCACCGCTGCGCCAACCATCACGAGGACTGGAACAAGCGCGAGTGCAAAGATTACCGCAACGTTGCCGCCTGTTTCTTGACGCCACTTTTTGAGACACTGAATAAACATCCGCCCACCTTCGGTCCAAATTGGGACAATCCCCCAAAATTCGCGTCATAGGCGAGCAATGTGCGGGCCAACTCCGGCGCGGCGCGCTTCGTGCGACAAAAAAAAGCGGCGCGTCCCGGCGAGCGGAAAGGTGAATGCGTGGTTGGTTTACTCGGCAAGCGCCAATGCGGTGAGTTCACGCGCGATGGACGAATAGGCCTCCAACAGGTCTTCACCCGTTTCAGCTTCGTAATAGCGCTCTTCCGGGTTTCCGGTGCAGGTTTTTAGCATCCACTGCGCAGTAGCGGGCGCATCGAAGGCAATGGCATAGATAAGAATATCGTTGGCGCGCATCGCGTCGCAGAGATTGAGCGCAATTCCGATGCTGGGACTGGCTGAATATTGGATATTGAACAGCCCATCCGTCATCAGAATAACCACTTTGAGCGCATCACCGTCATAAGGGTGTGGCCGAGAAGAGGCGGGTAAAATATCCCCCCATTTCGGTGATATCAGGTACCAACTCCAGGCCACAGCGATATGCCCTGCCGTCGACCCAACAGCGACCAGTGAATCGATCGAAGCGTTCAGTGTCGAGAGGTTGCTGGTCAGTGGAAGCACACTTGAGTCTGGACACATCGGCGATAAATTGCCGACCCATTGAAAGGGCCCCGGCTCTTCATCGGTATACTGCTCGGCGCCCGTGCGCTCTGTCACGCAGACTTTGTCCAAGCCATTATTGTATTCATCAGCCGTTTCCGGAAGGCCTTGCGCGGCATTTCCGAAGGCGCCGGCATTCACAGCGGTATCAAAGCTGACCAGAGCCACGCGCACGCGGTCATTGGTATTGCCACCGACGAGCGTTCTGACCGTCTCTTTGGCGCCGTCTTTGAGGAAATCCAATTTCTCTCCTTCCATGGAGCCTGAAACATCGAGCATCAGGGCAACATCAAGGGTAAGCGCGCGCGCTTTTGCTTGCGCAACATCGTTGAACCGAACATTGTCGCCGGTGATGCCGCCGCCAATCATCGCGTCGAACTGGCAGGCGGCCTGAACGCGCACTGAGAGGTTCGTGCGGTCAATGCTCACGGAAGGGTCATCGCATTCTAAATCGTCCTGACTGGTTTCCAGATTGGCCTGAAACACGTCCAAACCGATGGTTCGTACATCCGCGTCAGAATTCTCGGCATCTTCCAAGGCGCGAAGAGCCGCGAGCGAAGCAGCGTCGAGCGCAAGTTGAACATGTCGGACGGCAGTGACCTTGCGGGCGCTATCAATCGCCAACCCTATTACGGCGGCGAGCGGGACCAAAACAATGGCCATTATGATCGCCATATTCGCCTTTTTATCGCGCTGCCATAACTGCGCCCACGCCTTCCGATTGTCGGTTTTCGACTGGTCCATGATACCACCTACTTCTTTGGTTCTGTGCTCTGTCCCCTTGTCTCTTTCTGTGTGTCAGTGCTGGCGCCGCGCCCTTATCCATTGCGGTCGCACGCCGTGAAAATCGGCCTCGATGCGCCCTTCACTCTTGATGCGGCGATGAAAATGAATGTGTTTTTCGGGTAGAAGCTGATGGGCAGCCTGAAGCCCTGCCCGGCCTCGCAGTCGGAACCGCGACGGCGGAATTCGAGCGCACAAAATCGCGCCCTGCCTTGCAGAGTCGTGCCATTGCTTCGTGAGTGTTTGAAACACCACGTACCCGCTCCCTCTCGTGCTTCCGCAGAAGTCACGATGTGCCCCTAGTACGTGTTGGGGGTGTGTTAGCGGTTCAGGCTAAACACTTTGATACGAAAATGGATCAAATTTGGTGGATTGGATCTTGGGCGCGATTTAGCGCCGTTTGTTCGGCCCCATAAACCCAAACAGATGCCCGGCCACTTTGCGCATTTGGATCTCTTCACTGCCTTCGGTGATGCGATAACGGCGGTGGTGGCGATAAATGTGCTCGAACGGTTTGTGCCGGGAATAGCCGATCCCGCCATGCACCTGCATCGCGCGGTCAGCAGCGTTACAGCACAGACGATTGGCGCGATAGTTACACATCGAGACCTTGTCCGAGAGGCGCTGCGCCACTTCGGGCTTGGTCATCTGATCCATTTCCCAAGCTGTTTTGAAGATCAGTAGACGCAGCATTTCCGCTTCTGAGGCCAGCTCGACCAACGGGAATTGGATCGCTTGATTGACCGCCAGCGGCTTGCCAAACGGCTTACGCGCCTGGGCATAGTCGACGCTTTCGTCGATACAGTACAGCGCCGCCCCCACTGAGCTCGCGGCTTGGCGAATGCGGTTCTCATGAACAAAATGCTGAGCCAAAGCGAGCCCGCCTTCAGCCGGACCAAACAAGGCGCTTTCCGGCACCCAAACATCGGTCAATGAGACCCGCGGATGGTCCGTCGGCATATTAAACGTCCAAAGATACTCTTCGATCTTTACGCCGGGGTCGTCGGCTGGAACGAGCAAGCAGCTGATCCCGCGCGCATCCCCATCATCACCGCTGGTGCGCACAAAGCACATCATGTGCGTGGCGACATGCATGCCTGTCGTCCACATCTTCTCGCCATTGATCAACCAACCATCGACGCCGTCTCGCGTCTCGCGCTTAGCGACCGTGTCCATATGAGTTGCATCCGAGCCATGTTCAGGCTCGGTCAGGCCGAACGTCGCGATGAATTTGCCATCGAGCGCATCCTGGATCAGGTGCTTTTGCTCAGGCCGCGCGAAGTCTCTCAGCATCAAAATCTGCGGATAATTCGCGACGATGGAGTGCTCGTTCTGAAGATCATTGTGCAGACCCAAGCCCTTGCGCGCGAGATGTTCGCGAATGATCGCCATGGCGAGATTTGAGCCGTCTTGCCCGCCATACTCCGACGGCAGCGCAAATCTGAAATGCCCAGCTTTGTCGGCGCGGCGCTTGGCTTCGCGCAACAGCTGCTCCCATTCCGGGCGCGGTAGTCCGCCATTCTCAAAATCGGTACGCGCCCATTCACGGCGATGATCAAAGAAGCGGATATTGTCATCTTCTTGCTCGAGGGGCTTGATCTCATCCTCGATGAATTGATCCAAAACGCCCAAATAGTCCGCAATGTCCTGGGGAATGTTGAAATCCATGGGAGCTCTCCTGAATGCCAAGAAGAGGATAGACGCCAAGCGCGAACCGACAATCCGCTTCGTCGCGTCAATGAATTCAGGTCCAAGACCCGCTTACTGACAGGTTCTGACACCAGATTTCGCAGGCGCAGCACAATTATTGTCGCCTGAATGATTGACTTATTGTTCAGCGATCATATGTTCAGACCTGTCAGATGAAAACATCGACGAGACCTCGTGTCGCTCCCAATGAAAGGTTTCCTCCCAATGATCCGTACGTTCACCACAGCCGCCGCTGCGCTGGCATTCGCAGGCACCGCATTTGCCGGGACTGCCTTCACCGCAAAGCTTGAGACGCCGATGACGAAAACAGAGAAAGTCGTCGCGGCCAAAGCACTCTGGAGCTGTGAGGAAGACACATGTGTCGCCGAACTAAAGCGTAAAACCGTTCGGGTCAGCACCTGCAAGAAAGTCGTCAAAGAAGTCGGCAAGCTGGCCGCCTTCTCAAACGCTAATGAGGCGCTATCGGCTGAAGATCTTGCGCGCTGTAACGCCGTCGCAAAATCATAAGCAAATTATTCAACTTACTCTCCCTCGATGGGTCGCTTCTTCGGAAGCGGCCCTCTTTTTTGTGCGCAGCATTTAAAATTCTGACGCCAGCGTCACCTCAAAAATAGTTTGCTTTCCTCTGCGCGATGGTTGGTGGTTTGTGAATAAACTCAAGGCCGTAGGAGAATGCACCGTGACGATTGAAGCAGTTCGAACACCCGATGATCGATTTGTAGACCTGCCGGGCTATGATTTCGCGCCAAACTACATCGACACACTCCCGGGCTATGAAGGCCTGCGCGTGCACTATCTAGATGAAGGCCCTTCCGATGCAGATCGGACGTTTCTTTGCCTACACGGTCAACCCACCTGGTCCTTCCTGTATCGGAAAATGTTGCCGGTTTTTGTCGAAAGCGGCGCGCGGGTCATCTGCCCTGATTGGTTAGGGTTCGGTCGCTCCGACAAACCAGTTCAGGATGAGCTTTATACGTTCCACTTTCACCGCAATATGATGCTGGAATTCGTCAAAGCGCTCGACCTGACCAATGTCACGCTGGTGTGCCAGGATTGGGGCGGGATCCTGGGTCTCACATTGCCCATGGATCTTCCGGATCGGTTTTCGCGTTTGCTAGTCATGAACACCGCCATCGCTGTCGGTCAATCGCCTGGACAAGGATTTGAAGCATGGCGCGCCTATAATCGCACACAGCCGGATATGGATATCGCCGCCTTGATGAAACGCGGCACGCCGGTACTGGATGCCGCTGAAGCCGCCGCTTATGCCGCGCCGTTTCCGGACGTCACTTACAAAGCCGGAGTTCGACGGTTCCCCGAATTGGTTATGACAGACCCGGGAATGGAGGGCGTTGAAACGTCAAAACGCGCTGCCCATTGGTGGACAAATGAATGGCAAGGCGAAAGCTTCATGGCCGTTGGCGCGCAAGACCCCGTCCTCGGTCCCTCACAAATGGAAAATCTGCGGGACACGATCGCAAACTGCCCAGACCCAATGATCATAGAGGATGCCGGCCACTTTGTACAAGAATGGGGCGCGCCGATCGCGCGCGCGGCCCTGCAGCGCTGGGGCGACCTTAGCTAAGCTCGCGCTCGCCGCCAGATCGCGGTACGCCTGCCCGATCGAGCTCCGGGCCAAGACGTCCGGAGATCCACAAGAAGAACATGCGAAAGTCACTCACAAGTGACCACAAAGGATGCGTAAACGTGGCGGGCTTATTGCGCTCAATAAATGCGTGGCTGACCCAGGCGAAAAAGTAGCCAGCCACGGGCATCGCCGCCAGCCAAAGCCATTTTTGAAGACTGATCGCGAGAATGGCGATTGAGATCACCAAGGCCGTCCCGATATAGTGAAACGCGCGCGTGCGCGGGTCTGCATGTTCTTGCAAATAGAACGGCCAGAACTCTTCAAAGCTCGACTTTCGGTCCGTCACTCAGGCACTCCTGCGACACTGCTGTGCGGAACGTCAGTCTACCCTCGATCTCAACTGCCACCAAGAAAAAAGGCCCAACCTTTCGGCTGGGCCTTTCTTTATTCAGATGAAAATCGTCTTACTGGACGATGATCGTGATTTCTGAGCGACGGTTCAGTGGCTCACGCACACCGTCATTCGTTGCTTTCGCGAGATCGTTCTCACCGCGACCTGCAGTTGAGATCGCTTCTGCTTCGATACCGCGTGCCTGAAGTGCATCAGATACGATTGCCGCACGGCGAGCAGAGAGACGCTCGTTATATGCAGACGCACCAGATGTATCAGTGTGGCCAACGATTGTTACGTCACCTGTTGAACAATCTGAACGGTCGCGAATGTTCGCAATCGCCTGATCGATCACCGCAGAAGCCTGGCTTGTCAGGTCTGCACGATCCCACTCGAAGTATACCACGAAG
>JALUWJ010000203.1 GCA_027019605.1 Henriciella sp.
GCTGTTGCCCTCAAACAGCACGCGGTTGATGATTGGGTTTTCGACAACGCGAACAATCAGATCAGGTCCGGCTTTGTCGAAGCTCGCATCCGCGAACAAGCCCGTGGCAAAGAGTGTTTTCAGCGACAGATCAATCCGCGCAGGATCGAATGCATCGCCTGGCGCGACCAAAAGATAAGACTGAATCGTCCGGTCTTCGATCCGCTGGTTGCCTTCAATTCTGATTTGCCGAATCGTCTCGGTCGCTTGCGCATTCGCTTCCGTAACCGGAGGTTCAGAAAGCGCGATCGCGCTCGTGGCCATCAAGACTGCAGCTAATACTTTACGCATCGATCCCTCGATCCTCCATGGCAAGCGATTTACTCGCCCGCTGGCCCGTTGAATAGGCCGGTTTCCAGAACGTCACCCCAGGTGATGAAAACAAACATGGTCAATAGCAGACCAAGCCCTGCCATCAATGCCATTTCCTGCACCTTTTCGGGCATTACTTTTCCCGTCACGGCCTCATAGGCATTAAAAACAAGATGTCCCCCGTCCAGGACAGGCAATGGCAGCAAGTTGAAAAAGCCAATGCCTATCGAGATTAAGGCGCAAAGTTGCAGAGCAGACCAGCCCAACACGCTCAAACGCGTTGCGAGCGGCACGGTCTCTGCGCCCATTGTCCGATTGACGATTCGTCGACCTGCGTCGCCAATCGCAACCGGTCCGCTCATCAAGGCGAGCGGTTCTTTTCCGGTGATAATACGGCCTAACATGTAAACAGTATGACCAACGGTATCTTTGGTTTCTATGACGCCCATGCCGACCGCTTCAAACGGCCCATAGCGTCGGTATTCAACAGAGTCCCGCAGCGGTGCCGGGACAATGCCGATTGTGCCTTGCGGTACGAGCTGGCCGAGTTGGTTCTCCCGCACCACGCGGCGCGGTGTCACGATCAGCGAAACAGTTTCATCACCCCGCTGCACTTCAAACGGCAAATCGCGGCCTGAGGACATGCTCGTAATGACGATCATATCCGCGATCTGGCGGATCGGTTTTCCATCAATGCTCTTGATTACGTCGCCTTCCAGCATTCCGGCTTCTGCCGCCGCCTGCCCGGCATTCACTTGATGAGCATACACGTCATATTGCTCGGTGCCACGGAACGCGAAGAAGATCGTGAACAAGAGTATCGCCAAGACAAAATTGGCTGCAGGACCCGCGAGCGCGACAATTGATCGAGCCCCAACACTCAACTCACCATATGGCTTGCCAATCGGGCCTTCTTCCACTTTGCCAACATCCGTCGGCATCTGGTTCTCGCCGACAAACTTCACAAACCCGCCAAGCGGGATCCAATTCACCCGCCACCGTGTTCCGTGCTTGTCTTTGCGTTCGTAAATCGATGATCCAAACCCGATTGAGAATGACTCAACCGCAGCGCCGTAATAGCGTCCCGCCAGATAGTGCCCAAGCTCGTGAATAATCACGACGACCCCAAGCAGGAATGCCAG
>JALUWJ010000204.1 GCA_027019605.1 Henriciella sp.
GCGTCAGGGCGGTGGGCTGTCTGGATTCACCAAGCGTGCTGAAAGCGAATATGACCCATTCGGCGCGGCGCACGCGTCAACGTCGATCTCTGCGGCGCATGGCTTTGCAACCTCTCGAGATCTGCAGGACAAAGACAATCACGTCGTCTCCGTCATTGGCGATGGCTCAATGACTGCCGGGATGGCCTATGAGGCGATGAACAATGTTGGCGGGGATCAGCTGCGCCAAGTTGTGATTCTGAACGACAATGACATGTCGATTGCGCCGCCCGTGGGTGCGATGAGCCATTACTTTAGTCGTCTGGTCTCTAGCCGGTCTTATCGCGGTCTGCGTAAGCTCGCCAAATCAGTTGTCGAGCCAATGGGCCTCGCGAACCCGGCGCGTAAAGCTGAAGAATATCTTCGCGGCTTCGCCATGGGCGGAACCATGTTTGAAGAGCTTGGCTTCTATTATGTCGGTCCCATCGACGGACATGACCTCGATGTCCTGATCCCTGTGCTTGAGAACGTCAAAAAGATGCAGCGCCCGGTGCTGGTGCACATCGTGACGCAAAAGGGCAAAGGCTATGAGCCGGCTGAAAACAGCGCCGACAAGTATCACGGCGTCTCCAAGTTCAATGTCGTCACCGGCGAGCAGCAAAAATCAAAGCCGGGAGCGCCAAAGTTCCAGGATGTGTTCGGTCAGACGCTGATCAAGCTCGCTGAAACCGACGATAAGATCTGCGCCATCACAGCTGCGATGCCGTCTGGTACGGGCGTCAATCTGTTTCAGAAAGCGTTCCCGGATCGCGCGTTTGATGTCGGCATTGCCGAGCAACACGCCGTGACGATGGCGGCGGGCATGGCGGCCGATGGCATGAAGCCTTACGCGGCGATCTATTCGACCTTCCTTCAGCGCGGCTATGATCAAGTTGTGCATGATGTGGCGATCCAAAGCCTGCCAGTTCGGTTCGCGATTGACCGCGCTGGCCTCGTTGGCGCAGACGGGCCAACCCATGCGGGCAGCTTCGATATTGGATATCTCGGGGCTTTGCCTGGGATGATCTGCATGGCGGCTGCGGATGAGGCTGAACTCGCGCGCATGGTCGCGACGGCGAACGAGATTGATGATCGGCCGTCAGCATTTCGCTACCCACGCGGTGAAGGCTTCGGGGTCACCATTCCTGATCTTTTAGAGCCTCTGGAAATCGGCAAAGGCCGCATCGTCAAAGAAGGTACGTCTATCGCGATCCTCTCTTACGGGGCACGGCTGCAGGAAGCGCTGAAAGCGGCTGACATGCTTGCGGCACAAGGCCTGTCCTGCACGGTTGCCGATGCGCGGTTTGCAAAACCGATCGATGTGGAGCTGACCGAACGCCTGGCCCGTGAGCATGAAGTTCTGATCACGCTGGAAGAAGGCGCAAAAGGCGGCTTTGGTGCTTTCGTACTGCATCACCTCGCCGAAGTGGGGGCATTGGATGCGGGTCTGAAAGTGCGTACCATGCATCTGCCGGATGTCTTCCAAGACCAGGACAAACCAGAGCTGATGTACGAAGAAGCCGGACTGACCGCGCGCCATATTGCAGCGCGGGCCATCGAAGCGCTTGGGCGCGGAAATATCGATGAAATTGACCGCTTTGCGCGGGCTTAGATTACGGCTGCAGTGATCGCCGTTTTTCGGCCTTAGTCACAGGTCACAGCCTGTTGTCATCGGATACGAATGACAAGAAGAGCGTTTATGATCTTTCGACCCTTATTCTTAGCGAGCCTGATCCTGGTTGCGGCGTGTGAAACGGTTCCGCCAACACTGGATCCCGCCATATTCGATTCAGAAATTCAGCAAATCGCGAGCAATCCGAGCGTTGTCTCAAGCGAGGCTCGGTTAACCGAGCTTCTGGAGCGAACCGATTTGACGCCAGAACAGCGCATCGAAGCAACTTTCCAACGCGCAGAAACGCGGTGGAACGGGAAATATGACTTGCCGGGCGCGATCGCTGATTATGATGCATTTTTGATGCTTGCCCCCGAAGATGCGCGGGTCTCATCGATTGAACGAGATAAGGTCTTCGCCGCGACTGAAATCGAAAATGCGCAACGGCGTCTGGCCGGCCTGCAAAACATCACCGACTGGTTCGACGACAAAGTCCTGATGGGGGATCTGGAAGAGGGCGCGGCGCGCTATAAGAAATCCGGCCTCACGCCGACCGATCCCCATTTATACATCCTGCGAGAAGCTGGATATGTGTGTGCCGGCGAGGACGTCCCCGTGCATCTGCACGGACCGCTCCCGGATCATGCGGTGAATGCATCTTGGTGTCCGGAACCTGCTGAATCCTGATTTTCGCCTTAGTCTCGCCATCGCAGCCCGCGAGCACGTTCGGTGAAGAGAAAAGGGATCAAACCATGCGTTCATTCATTGCCGTTTCTGCACTCGCCATCACTACGGCTTGCGCCTCGAGTTCCGTCGACACTCCGCCGGTTGTCGTGGATGCGCCTCCAGCAGCGGAAACCAGTGAGCCGAGTGTGTTTGAGCTCGCTATGGGCACGGTCGACCAATTGGTCGAAGCCGGGAACGAACAAGCCGCAATTTTGCGCTTGGAACAGCTGATCGGCAAGCAGGATGCAACCGCAGATGAAAAGGCCGACGCGCTGTACCGGATGGCGGAGTTGAAGCTTGGAGAAGGCAACCAGGTTTGGGGCGGGATTTCAGCGCTCGATGAATTCCTGGAAACCTATCCCGAGCATCCGAAGGCGGCCGCGGCGTCTGAGCTGCGCGACTATGCGCGCGGTGAGGCAACGAGCTTGAACGGCCGGCTCGAAATGGGCGGTGTGTCGCCAATGGAAGAGTTCCAATTCCGCTTCCGATTGGGCGAACATCAGGAGGCAGCCGATATCATGCTCGCCAACGCCCTGACCCCCGGCAATGAGTACATTCTGGACATGTATCAAATAGGCTATTTGTGCGACAGCGCCGAGCTGACGGGGCCGATGTACAATCTGGTTGAGCCTGATGGAACGGACCGCACGGTGCGCTTCTGCGACTTCGGAAAATAGGCTGCGAGAAAGGTCGCTTTTGGAGGTGTGATCTCTGCGAAAAGTAACTCGCCTTACCGGAGAAACTGGCATACGCTTTGCGAGGTGCTGGGGAGTGTAGAGTTATCGTGAGCCACCTCCATGCAATCGTTTTTAACGATCCTTTTAGCCGGTATCACCGCATTTTTTGCGTTCGCCATGATGCCAGAAGAATCTGACACCAATCGCGAATATTTAGCAGAAACAGAGCCCCCCATGATCGTCGCTGAGGCGTCTCCAACACCGGTTTTTGTGATCGAAACGGTGGAACCCTTGGTGTTAGCGCTCGATGCTCCAAACAGCCTGGACGGGTTTGCCGATTTTGAATTCGATTCATTGGGCGTCGAAATCGACTAAATCGGCTTCTCAGCGCTCAAAATCGGTGCAGATTCAAAACAATTTCAAACCTGCCGCAGCGTCGCCCCTTTCGTAGGGATGGCGCTTGCCGCATATCCGGATACAACAAAGACATAAACTCCGGAGGAAACTATGGCTGTAGCTGCTTTGCCCGAAGGCTGGCCCGTCATTACGATTGCGCAGGCGAATGCAGCAATCGCTGCGTCTGACTCGCCACTCAAACTTGCTGATGGTGTCGTCGGCGGCGTTCCGATGAAGATTTACCAGGACGCGCCACCCACCATTCGCACCATCTTCGAACTCGCGGAACCGCAATTCGGGGCGCGCGATTATTTGGTCTACGAAGATGAGCGCGTGACCTATTCGGCCTTTGCCCGCGCGGTGGAGCATTTCGCCAAAGCCCTGCAAGAGACCTATAACGTTCAGAAGGGCGACCGGGTTGCCGTGGTAATGCGCAACTATCCACAATGGCCGGTTCCATTCTTCGCGGCCTTGTCGATTGGTGCGATCGCGACGCCAATGAATTCCTGGTGGACCGGTGATGAGCTGGAATACGGTCTTAAAGATAGCGGTGCGAAAGTCGCAGTGATTGATCCTCAGATCATGGATCGAATTCGCGATAGTTTGCCAAACCTTCCAGAGTTAAAATCAATCATCATTGCGCGCGGCGGCGAGAATGAGACCGACCCGCGTGTCAGCACAATGGACAGTGTGGTTGGTCCAACAAGTACATGGGCAGGTCTCGCGCAGATTGGTTTGCCGGAAGTTGATCTCGGTCCCGATGATGATGCGACGATCATGTACACGTCGGGAACGACAGGGCGTCCCAAAGGGGCATTGGCGACACATCGTGCGATCATCTCGAACATGTTGAACTCGCTCACCTGTCAGATGCGGATGCTGCTGCGCCGTGGTGAAGAGCCACCTGAGCCCGATCCGAACGAGCAGAATGCAACCCTGCTGGCGATTCCATTTTTCCACGCCACGGGTGCGTTCGCGATCCTGATCCCAAGCATGCTGCAAGGCGCAAAGATTGTCGCTCAATATAAGTGGGATGCCGGTAAAGCGCTGCCAATCATCGAGAATGAAGGCATCACAAATGTCGGCGGTGTCCCAGCGATTGCCTGGCAATTGCTCGAGCATCCGGAGCGCGACAATTACGATCTGTCTTCGATCAAGGCTGTGTCTTATGGCGGCGCGCCATCGGCACCTGAGCTGGTTTCCACGATCAAGAAACGCTTCCCGGACGCGGCTCCTGGCAATGGCTGGGGGATGACAGAGACCTGCGCAACAGCGTCGCTGAACATCGGGGAAGACTATGTGAATCGCCCAGATAGTGCGGGGCATCCTCCGGGTGCGGTTGAGCTGAAAATCGTCGATCCAGATGGCAACACGCTTGGCCCTGGTGAGGTTGGTGAGTTGTGGTGCAAAGGGCCGATGAACTGCAAGGCCTATTGGAACAAACCAGAAGCGACAGCCGAGACCTTTGTGGACGGCTGGGTTGTGACGGGTGACTTGGCCCGCCTCGACGAGGAAGGCTTCCTGTATCTGGTTGACCGCGCGAAAGACATGTTGATCCGCGGCGGTGAGAACATTTACTGCATCGAGGTTGAGAGCGCGCTCTATGACCATCCAGCTGTGATGGACGCCTCGGTCGTCGGCATCCCGCACAAGATCCTCGGCCAGGAAGTTGGAGCGGTTGTGCAATTGAAGCCTGACATGAATGTCAGCGAGGATGAGCTTCGCGCTCATGTTCGCAATCAGATCGCAGCCTTCAAAGTGCCTGTAGAGATCCAGTTCCAAGACGAGCCGCTTCCGCGCAATGCGAACGGTAAAATCTTGAAACCAATCTTGCGCGATCGCTTTGAACCGCGGAGTTAGGCTCGCTTCACGCCGCGATATCTAAGGCATACCCCGTATTGGCGCTGGCGCGCCTGCCCGCCAGCGTGCTCTCAAAATATCGGAGGAATGCAGGATGACGGCAAATAAGATAGATGGCCATTTCGATGTACTGATTGCCGGGGCAGGGATATCCGGCATCGGGTCGGCCTATCATCTACAAACCCAGTGCCCTGGAAAGTCGTACCTCATCCTCGAGGCGTTGGAGACATTCGGCGGCACTTGGCACACGCACACCTATCCGGGTATCCGCTCGGATAGCGATCTCTTCACATTCGGCTATCGGTTCAAACCCTGGGTTGGGCCGCCCATCGCCACGGCGGAAGAAATTCTTTCCTATATGGAAGAGGTGATCGAAGAAAACGCGATCGACGAGCATATTCGCTACGGCCACAAGATCGTGCGCGCGCGGTATTCCTCAGAAGACAAGATCTGGACCGTACATGCTGAGCATGACGGTGAGGAGAAGCTCTATACCTGTACCTTCCTCTGGATGTGCCAAGGGTATTACAATCATGCCAAAGGCTACACGCCTGGATGGGACGGCATGAGTGATTTTCAGGGCGAGATCATCCACCCGCAAACCTGGCCTGAAAACACTGAACTCAAAGGCAAGCGTGTTGTGTGTATTGGCTCGGGCGCGACGGCGGCAACGCTCGTGCCGGCGATTGCGGGAGAGTGTGAGCATGTCACGCTGTTGCAGCGCTCGCCGACTTATTTCTTCCCAGCCGAAAATCGCAGCGAGTTCGCAGACGAGTTGCGCCGGATAGGTGTCTCGGACGAGTTGGTGCACGAGCTCGCGCGTAAGAAAGCACTGTTCGATCAGGATGAGACCTGTCAGCGCTGTTTGACCGAACCGGAGGTCGTGAAGGCGGAATTGCTGGATGCGGCCCGGCAATATTTGGGAGAAGACTTCGACATCGATAAGCACTTCACGCCGAAATATCGCCCCTGGCAGCAACGTTTGGCGTTCATTCCGGATGGTGATCTGTTCCGCGGTATTGCGAGCGGCGCCGCCAGCGTCGTGACGGACGAAATCGAGCGCTTTACCAAGACCGGCATTCAACTGAAATCCGGGCAACATCTCGACGCCGACATTATCGTCACTGCGACCGGGTTCGACCTGTCTGTCCTGGGCGGCATTCCTTTCGAAGTGGACGGTACGCCGGTCGATTTCAGTCAAACCGTCACCTATCGCGGCATGATGTTTACCGGCGTGCCGAACATGGCTTGGGTGTTTGGCTATTTCCGCGCCAGCTGGACCCTGCGGGTTGATTTAATGGGCGACTTTATTTGCCGACTGCTGCACCACATGGACGAAACCAACATGGATGAAGTCCGCGTTGAGCTGCGCGCTCAGGACAAAGACATGGATGTGCTGCCTTGGATGGACGCGGATAATTTCAATCCTGGCTATTTGATGCGGTCGATGCACCTGATGCCGAAGCGCGGGTCTGATCCGATCTGGGAACACACACAAGATTATTGGAAAGAGCGGGATGAGCTGCCCTTGGTCGAGCTGACGGCCGAGGAGTTTGTCTATTCGCGAAAAAAGGTTCCCGCTTCGAGCGCAGCTTAAGAAAAGAGCCGCTTTCAATCCGTGTCATGCGCGCCTATCAAAGGCGCCATGACCGATGAAAACGCAACTTATCAAAAGGCTGAATCTGGCCAACCTCTGGCGCTGGAGAAACGCGACACAACCGAAGATGGTCGGCGCTTCTCACCTTCGATTGGGCGCAACAAAGACATTGTCCGGGATACGTTTTTGACGGTTATGCCCAAGCAGGGGGTGATCTTGGAAATCGCCTCTGGAACCGGTGAGCATGGCGCGCATATCACGTCCGCTGCACCGGATCTGACCTGGACCTATTCCGATATCGACCCGGCCAGCCAAGCGAGCCAGGCCGCATGGCGCGCGCATGAAGGGCATGATCGCCTGTACGGGCCACTGACTGTGGATACAACAGCGGCGCATTGGGGAGAGGCCGAAGACGGGGCGCCTTGGGGCGGACTTTTCTGCGCAAACATGATCCACATCGCGCCGTTCGCGGCGGCTGAAGGACTGATTGCCGGGGCGGGGCGGTTGCTGCGCCCAGGCGGTCGCTTAATGATCTATGGACCGTTCGCCCGCGAAGGCGAGATTGCGCCGTCGAATGCTCGGTTCAGTGAGGACCTCAAGCGCCGCGACCCAAGCTGGGGTGTGCGTGACTTGGATCTCGATATCCTGCCTTTGGCCGCGCAGAGCGGGTTAGATCTTGTCAAAACCGTGGACATGCCCGCGAACAATTTAAGCGTGATCTTCGAGCGACGCTGACTGATTTAAGCCGCGGCACTTTCATTTGTGCCGAGCGCTTGATTGAGGTCCTGAAGAATATCTTCCACGCTTTCCAGCCCGACCGAAATTCGCACCAGACCTTCGCTGATGCCGTGGGCTTCGCGTTCTTCTCGTGTGTAAGTCGAATGCGTCATGCTGGCCGGGTGTTGAATCAACGTTTCCGCATCGCCGAGACTGACCGCGCGCCGGATCATGCGCAAACGGTTCATCATTTCGATGCCAGCGGCATATCCGCCTTTCAATTCGAACGCGATCATTCCGCCAAACCCTGCCATTTGCCGCTTGGCGAGGTGATGCTGAGGAAACGCGGTCAGGCCAGGATAGTGCACGGTCTCCACAGCAGCATGGGCGCAGAGCAGTTCGGCCACTCGCTGCGCATTCTCGGCATGGCGCGTCACGCGTAGTTCTAGCGTTTTTAGCCCGCGCAAGATGAGCATTGCATTGAACGGCGCCAGCACCGCGCCGGTCATATCTTTGACCCCGACCATGCGAACCTCAGCCATATCTTCTGAGGAGCCGACGGCGATGCCGGCGACCAAATCTCCATGTCCGCCGAGATATTTGGTTGCCGAGTGCACGACCACATCGGCGCCATGTTCAATCGGTCTGGTTTGAACCGGAGTTGCATATGTGTTGTCGACGACGGTTTTCGCACCCCGTCGCCGCGCGATTGCGCTGATCGCGGCGATATCGACTAGGCGCATGTTTGGATTGGCCGGGGTTTCGAAATAGACGACTTTCGTCCGCTCTGTCAGCGCGGTTTCGAGCGCTAAAGGGTTTGTCAG
>JALUWJ010000205.1 GCA_027019605.1 Henriciella sp.
GAGACACCAGTTCTGAGAGCCTCGCTGCGCTGACACAAGATGCGATGCGGGCGCAAAAAGACAAATTGATGGTTCAGGACGGTATGCTCGTCACGGCCGTTGGCGCGATGTCTCCTGAAGAGCTTGCGCCATTGATTGACAAGGCGGTTTCCGGACTGCCTCAGACGAGCGAAACGGTTGAGACCAGTGACGTTGTCTTGGCGGCGCCCGCGACCGCGCCTGTGGTGATTGAGCTGCCGCAACCGCAAAGCCTGGTCACCTTCGCAGCACCTGCGATGACGCGCGAAGATCCTGACTTCTACACAGCGGTTGTCTTGAACTACACGTTTGGCGGCGGCGGATTTGAAAGCCGTCTGATGAAAGACCTGCGGGTGGCCAAAGGTCTGACCTACGGCATCTACACCCAGGTTAGCAGCCAAGATAAAATCCAACTCTGGAGCGGCGGCGGTCAAACCAAAAATGAAAGCGCTGGCGAGTTTATTGCCGGTATCAAAGAGAATATGGCGGCGATGGTCGCCGAGGGTATGACTGAAGAAGAATTGTCAGCCGCGAAAGCTTATTTGACCGGCTCATATCCACTTGGGTTTGATTCAAATGCGAAGATCGCAGCCCGGATGATGGGCGTTCGCCTGGATGAATTGCCCGTAGATTTCTTCGACAAGCGCAATGCCATGGTCGAGGCGGTCACACTGGAAGACGTGAATCGCATTGCGGCTGAATATCTGAGCCCAGAGAATTTCACGTTCATTGTGGTCGGCCAGCCAGAAGGCCTGGACGGGTAAGTTTTGGCAGGGATCGGATTATCGAAAGAGGCGCGGGATGGATCCTTGCGCCTCTTCGTCATTTTGGTGCCGATGACAATTTTTGTCGGCGCCGCAATCGCGAGCCTGATCAATCTGGATGGCTTCTTCGCTGTCGCGAAGGCGATGAATGATTGGATCCTCGCCACGTTTTCCAGTCTCATCTCTTGGGCCGTATTTGGCTTCGTGTTGACCTGCATCGCCGTGGTCGTCTCCCCGTTAGGGCGGGTCACAATTGGCGGGGCAGGGGCGCAGCCCATCTTGAAACCGTGGAGCTGGTTCTCGATTACGCTGTGCACAACGATCGCGACCGGCATTTTGTTTTGGGCGATGGCTGAGCCGCTGTTCCACTTGTACGACCCGGGCGGTACTGGGCGAGGCATTGCTGCCGCTAGCGCCGAGGCGGAGCATTTCAGTCTCGTCAGTCTGTTCATGCATTGGACGATTTCGCCCTATGCGATCTATACGGTTGCGGCGCTGACCTTCGCGCTCGCGTATCATAATTTAGGCAAGCCTTACTCTGTCTCTGGGCCGTTTGTTGCGCTGCTCGGCCGCCCCTTGCCAGTGGCGATCGCCGCAATTCTGGACGCCGCCATATTGCTCGCACTGGTGATGGGAATGGCGGCGTCATTGGGCGCCGGCATGTTGCTCCTCTCGGGCGGGATTGCAGATGTCACAGGTCTTCCGAGCGGCCCGTTATCGCTGGCCTTGGTCGCGTTGGGGATAGGTTTCGTGGTGTTGATCAGCTCCCTCACCGGCCTCATGAAAGGCATTCGGATTCTGTCCGTAACCAATATCTGGTTCTTCTTCGCCTTTATCGGATTCATCCTCGTATTTGGACCCACCGGCGAAATGTTCAGCAAAGGTGGAAAGGCCGTTCTGGGTTATGGCTCGGAGTTTCTGGATCGCTCGCTGATGATCGGAACCGCCAGCAGCGATCATGAATGGGCGAAAGGTTGGACCACCTTCTATTTTGCCAATTGGCTCGCCTGGGCGCCTGTCACAGCAATGTTTCTGGGGCGCATCGCACGCGGTTACTCGGTTCGCGCTTTCGTACTCGTGAATCTCTTGCTGCCCGCTTTGTTCTCGATGCTGTGGATGACCGCGTTTGGTGTGTTCGCGATGGATGTCGATCTCGCGCAAGGCGGCGTTTTGAAAGAGACGCTTGATGCACACGGACCGGAATCGGTGATGTTCCGCGCGCTCGCCGAATTGCCACTGAGCACGCTTATGGTGCCCATCCTGCTCTTGCTCTCATTCATCTCATACGTGACGGCGGCCGATAGCAATACCGAGGCGATTTCTCAGATCTGCAAGACGCACACGCATGCCATGAGCGAAGCAGATGAGATCGAGCCCAGCGCGCCAAGGCTGAAGATCATATGGGTGATCCTACTTTGCCTGCTCGCTTGGATCATGGTCGCCTTTAGCGGAATTGACGGCGTTCGAATGCTCTCAAATGTCGGGGGATTGCCCGCCTTGTTCGTAGTTCTGGGGCTGCAGGCCTGTCTGTTGCGGATGATGTTGCAATCCAAAGCGCTGAATGCACCCAGGGACGCGGCCTAATCTTCCATCAATTGCTTTAGCTCACTGGCGATTGCCGTCAGGCTCTGCCGTATTCGCTTCAGTCCGCCGCCTCGACCGCGATGTATGACCAAGCGTTGCCAGGGCAAATCTTCTGATTTGGCGCTGCGAACGACCAAGTGTCCCGAGCGCGGCAGAGCGCTCGCCAGGAGAGTCTTCGACAATGCGAACCCGGCCTGGTCGTCAAACACGCCATTGCGAGCATCCGCTTCAAAGTTGGACTGTTCTGAGCGGCCAACCGTATTGAAAAGCACGGAAAGGTCAGGACGTTTCTCGTCACTGATCTGTTCTTGGATGACTTGATTGAGCAATTTCACACCGCGCAGCGAATAGATATCCGGATGCATCGGCGTCAGAACGCGGTCAGCTGCTTCGAGCGCGCAGCGTGTCAGGAAGGTTGCATTTGGATTGGTGTCGAAAACGATCAGGTCATATTCGCTGCGATAATAGTCGATCATGCGCCGAAAGTTCGCGCCAACCGTGGAGAGGGCCTCTGGGCTGCTGGCGAACGCGTATTTCGAAATTTCGAATTGCCCTGAAATCAGATCAAAACGACCTTCTGGCGCCCGCTCACCGGTCAAAAGACTATGGGCAATTGTCTCACGACCAACAGGATCGAAGGGCTCGGTGTTAATGTGTGACCAGCTATCGCCGGGAGACGCCATGTCATAGGCGTGCAGTCGCGAGCGCTCAAACAGGGAAATGACCGATTTATCCCGCGCGGAACTGGCATCCGCATATTCCATGTCGAAAAAGGTTTCGGTCAAATTGTACTGAGGATCGAGATCGATCAGGAGCGTGCGTCCGCCAAGATTGGCATGCCAGGCCCCAAAAACTTGGCTGGCGATCGTGGTTTTCCCCACACCGCCTTTCAAATTCATCACTGAGATCACCGGACAACGGCGTTCATAGCGTTTCTTCACCGCGTCGACGAGCCGTTCAAGCGCGCCGTCATCGCCCAGGGAGTCTGTCAGTTGATCCGCCAAAGCGGCTTTGAACGTCTTGGACAGACGCGCATTGTCAACGCGGACCGGAAACAGTTTGAGACCGAGCCGCTGGGCACGCGCCAGCTGTGACTCTACGGCTTTTGAGCGAACGGAGGAGGCAGAGACCAGAACCACCATGCCGAAGGCGCTATCGATGGCCTCATTTACGGAGTCTGGATCGACCTCTTTACTGCCGGGCGGTGTATACCATGTCGGGATCGACGCGCGCCGCATGGCTTCGTGAACATGAAGAACAGAATCCACATCACGATGACCATGAGCGATAAAGAGCTGCGACATTCAGTTATATCCGACTGGGAGGTGTTTCTTATTTGCTAGCGTGATTAGCGCGGAACGGCCACACTTTCATGTCATATCCGCTTTCAGACGCTTGATTGTCGGTGATTGCCTGTGCATAAAGCGCGACCTTAAGGAGAAACCCATGACTTGGACGCCAAGCAGCTGGCGCGATCGCCCAGCGAAGCACATTCCGGAAGACTACCCGGATCTTGATCATCTTTCCGATGTCGAGGCACGCTTGGCTGCGTTTCCCCCATTGGTGTTTGCAGGTGAGGTACGGACTCTAAAGCAGCGTCTTGCCAGCGTGGCTGCGGGCGAAGCGTTTCTGCTCCAGGGCGGCGATTGTGCCGAGAGCTTTAAAGAGTTCAGCGCCGACAATATTCGCGACACCCTTCGCGTGATGCTGCAAATGGCGGTCGTGCTGACCTATGCGGCGTCTAAGCCGGTGGTCAAAGTCGGACGCCTAGCAGGCCAATTCGGTAAGCCGCGCTCCTCACCGGTCGAAGAGATTGATGGCGTAACGCTCCCGTCGTATCGCGGCGACAATATTAACGGCATGGACTTCACAGAAGCCTCTCGGACGCCAGATCCAGAACGGCTGATCAAAGCCTATTCCCAGTCAGCATCGACGCTGAACCTGGTGCGCGCTTTCTCGCGCGGCGGTTACGCGGATCTCGCGAACGTTCACCAATGGATGCTGGGTTTTGTCGATCGATCACCGCTTGGCGAACGCTATCGCATGATGGCGGACAAGATCTCTGATGCGCTTGATTTCATGCGCGCATGTGGTGTGACGTCTCAAAGCGTACCGCAAATGGCGCAAGTTGAGGTCTATACCTCGCATGAAGCGCTCTTGCTCGGGTATGAAGAGGCTATGACGCGGATCGATTCCACGTCTGGCGACTGGTATGACACCTCCGCGCACATGCTGTGGATCGGTCACCGAACGCGGCAAGTGGATCATGCGCATGTTGAATTCTGTAAGGGCGTCAAAAACCCGATCGGGATGAAATGTGGGCCTGGCCTGGAGCCAGATGAGCTCTTGCGGATCATTGAAACCCTGAACCCAGAAGACGAAGCTGGCCGGATCACTCTGATCTCTCGCTTCGGCGCTGAAGGTGTTAAAGAGGGGCTGGCGCCACTGGCACGCGCTGTGAAAGCAAGCGGCCGCACGGTTGTTTGGTCCTGCGATCCTATGCACGGTAACACGCTGAAGACCGAGTCTGGGTTCAAAACCCGGCCAGTCGATCGCGTCCTGACCGAAGTTCGCGGTTTCATCGACGTATTGAACGCCGAAGGCTGTGTCCCAGGCGGTGTTCATTTCGAAATGACTGGCCAAGACGTGACGGAATGTATTGGCGGTGCGCAGGCGATTTCAGAAGCTGACCTGTCATCGAGATATCACACTCATTGTGATCCTCGCCTAAATGGCGAACAGGCTCTTGAACTTGCTTTCCTGATCGCAGAGAAGCTCATTGAGATTAAGGACGCCTCCCAAATGCCATCACGTGTAGCCGGATAAGCAGGACTTTTACCATGACCCAGCGGGCATGGCCCGCTTGGGCGCGGGCCTCTGAAATTCTAGACCTATTGCGGCTGTCAGGGCCGATCGCGATCTCACGCTTGTCGTGGATGTTGATGGGGCTGACGGATGCAATCGTGCTTGGCCAGGTAAAGGGCCAGGAGCACGAGCTCGCCTTCATTTTGAACTCCTGGCTGCCAATCGGCATTACGCTCGGCTTCGGCATGGGGATCCTGCTCGGCGTACAAGTGCTGACCTCGGAAATGGTTGGGCGTGGTCAGGCACATTTGTCTGGCCGGGTGTTTCGACGCGGTATGCTTTGGGCCGCGGCGCTCGGCGTGCTGGTAACGGCGATTGTATTCCTGCTGGCGGCGCCTTTGTTCAACTTTCTGTTCGTTCACATCAATCCGAACGAAGAGATTAGCGCGTTGATGACGCCGAAAGAGTTTGCCGATGAAACGGCACTGATCACGCAGATCCTCTCGCTCAGCCTGTTGGGGTTCATGATCTCGACGGTCTGCAGCTATTATCTTGAGGCGCTGCGGCGGCCTTTGATCGTTACAATCACCTCCTATCTCGGGGTCGGTGTGAACCTGATCATCGATCTCGCACTGGTCCTGGGATGGTGGGGCATGCCGCAAATGGGCGGAGAGGGCGTTGCCTGGGCGACAGTGGGGTCGCGCTGGGCGATTACTTTGGCGTTGATCGGTTTTGCGCTTTGGCTCACCCCGGCGCTAAAGCCGTCTGAACCAGCCCCTACGAATGAAGCCAAGCGCCAGCTCACAGTGGGTGGCGGGACAGCGGTTTCAAACATCGCAGAGTGGGGCGGTTTCAACCTTACTTACACGATTGCGGCTTTTATCAGCGTCGCGGCGAACGCGGTATATGGCTATTCCGTACAGGTCATGGGCTTCTGCTTCATGTTCTTCTTGGGCATCGGCACGGCCACGAGTGTGCGCGTCGCCGAACATTATGGCCGAGGTGATATGCAAGGCGTGAAGGATGCGTCGCGGCTCGGTGTTGCCGCAACTTTTGTGCTGGGCGTGTTTCTGTCTGTATTGATCCTGATCTTTCAGGACGGCGTCGCGCTGCTGCTCGTCAATTCGGAAGCCAGCATTGATGGCACCATGCTCGCGGTCGCGATCTCCAGTCTGCTGTTTTACACAGCCCTTGCGACGACGTTTGATGGCTTGCAGGCGACAGCTTCAATGGCGCTACGAGCACAAGGTATTGTCTGGGTGCCCTCGGCCATCCATTTGGCCTCATTCTTCTTGCTGATGATTCCGCTCTGCTACTTCATGGGGGTCACCCTGGAGCGAGGCGCGCAAGGCATGATGGAGGCTGTGACGATCACGCTTCTGGTCGCGGGCGGTCTGCAATGGGCATTGCTGGAATGGAAAACGGCGCGCCGCGAAGTGCGACACGCCGTTTAATAGGATCGCTTTCGCGAGTGACCTTAGATGTCTTTGAGAGCACCAGCTGGTCGGAACGCAGCTGAAGTTTTCTCTTTGATTTTGATGGTCTCGCCAGTCGCTGGGTTGCGACCTTCACGAGCGCCACGCGTTTTCGCAACGAACGTCCCGAAACCGGCAATAGCTACAGAATCACGGCTTTTGACCGCGCCTGCAATAGAATCAAAAACAGCGTCCACAGCACGGCCTGCCTCGGCTTGAGACATGTCAGCTGCTTCTGCGACTGCTTTGGTCAGTTCACCCTTGTTCATTGGGCTCTCCCTTAGTTCAACGGCGGAAGTTGCCGTTGGGGGCATTGTTCATGATTCGAATTGGTCGTGAATCCCGAAAAGCCAATAAATACGGGCGATTCAGCCTTATTTTGCCAAAATCCACCCTTCTTCGGCGGTAATTCTGTGAATTTCTCCATCAGAAATTGAGTTTGGCGGCCCGAACGAGTCGGCCAATTCACCTGCAGAATCGAGCGATTCGAGGCGTTCAGAGAGCAATTTGACCTGTAACTCGTCCAGAATTTCGCCAGGTTTGGGCGTGACAGGAATGGTGCTCGGATAGATTTCCGCGAACACACAGTCGGTGTTTTCGAGCAATTCAGGGGTAAGCGTTTGCAATCCGGTCTCGAAGGGCCAAATCGCGGAGCGCGCTAAGCTTGCACGAAGGTGGGATACCGTGGGGATGCCCAACATGGCCTGAGAGCCAACCGACCCCGCGCCGAGAAGTTGCCATACAGATTTTGGATGGGCTTTGAAATTGGCCTTGATCCAGGCCTCACACATTCGATGTTCTGCAAGCGACCCCTCAGTAGAGAAGTCGCCCTTTTTCATCGACAGGGTTGATGCGACACTTTTCTTCGGGGCGCCCCAAAACGGATGTGGCCCTTTAGAGATTGCATAGTTGAGGCCCGCAGCGAGAGCAAAGCGCGTATTCGAATTGTCTTCGCGCTCTTTGACTTTGTTAGAGAGGTGCTCGTGCAAGGCCCGCCATGGCGGCATGTTTATTGTGTCCAACCCAATCGCATCGGCGGTGCCGCTCGGATAGCCAAGCGCGAAATCGAATCCGATCAGCACTTTGTCTCCACGGGCAATCAGGGTTTGCGCGAGATCGGTGATGACGTTTCTGGCCTCGAGCCGCGTCCGCGGATTGGCGCTTTTGAACGTGTACTTCAATCGCGCATCTCGCGCCCGCACGCCAACCCAGATCGAGTTTGCCCCAGCGACAGGTTTCGCCGCCGCGCTCCAATCGACAATTATATATGCGTCGAACAGACGAGGCATGGATTAAAATGAAACGCCAGAAATTGGCTCAAGCATTTCGCAGATAAGGTCTGTCTCTGCATGCTTGCTTTTGGTTGTTTCCAAAGCACCTGCTCTTGAGATCTCCAGCTTTTCCAATTCCGTTTCCAGGAACTGGCGGCGCGCATCACTCAGATGATCAGGGACCGAGAGTTCTTTCTCAACCTCGTCAATCTCATCCCAAGTCTCGACAAGCGCAACCAGCGGCACCGTTTCTTCCAAGAAATGCAGGTGAATGGCGCGCCGGAGCGGAATGTCGCGAATATCGAATAGACGCTCGCGGTTTCGCTCATACACCGCGGTCTCATCAAGGGCCGTGCGAAACAGGCGCTTGGAGACACTTCCCCATTGTTCGCCAATTTCCAGCGAAGCAAAGGCGCGGTCGAGAACGCGATCGGCAGAGGTGAGGATTTCACCAAAAAAGCGGGCCGCCTCGCGTTCCCTGCGTTTGCGGCCCAAACGGTCTTGAACAAGCTCTGCCACCATCGCGCCACCTGTCGCCAACAAGGCACCGACAATCACCGCCAAAAGCGTGTCCAGATTGTCGATATAGTCGAAAACAGATTGGCGCATGGCGGCGAGGTAGGATTAGCTGAGTTTGACCAGCATTTTGCCCGTATTCTTGCCCGAGAAGAGGCCCATAAACGCGTTTGGTGCGTTTTCGATGCCTTCCATCACGGTTTCCTCGAACTTCATTTGTCCGCCCTTGATCCAGGTGACCATGTCGCGCTGGAAGTCAGGCAACATGTCGGCATGAGTTGAAACGATGAAACCGCGAATTTGCAGCTGCTTGCCAACAATCTGAATGACATTGTTCGGGCCCGGACGCGGCTCGGTGTCATTATATTGAGAAATCATGCCGCAAATCGCCATGCGGGCGAACGGGCGGGCGCACTCAATCGCGGCCTGGAAGTGATCGCCGC
>JALUWJ010000206.1 GCA_027019605.1 Henriciella sp.
GCGAGGCCTTCCTGGCGCTCCCATATTTCGATCACATGCATCGCTATATGCCTGCACTGATGAATGCTGAAGGCTACGGCGTTGAATTTATGGACGTAAACCACCGCGAGCGCGGGGCAGGGCAGTCAAAATATACGAATTTCGGACGCCTCGGCGATGCTTTGTCCGATCTGCGCGGGGTGATGTGGCTGATCCGCCGCCGCCGCAATCCTGGTGGCTCAGACGAAATCTAGGGCTCTATCCGATCGAGAATAAAACGCGCCCGCGCCTCAGGTGAGCCGGTTGGGACTGTGATCAGGTCATAGCCGGATTGCTGGTATCCAGTACGTACGAGCTCGCCAAAGGCCGCTGCGCCATCAAAATCGAGCGTGCGTTCTTCGTCGTTGACGTAAATATCCTGCCATGGCGGAAAAAAGAAAACAGGTGAGTGGTAGCGCTGGGCCGCGATCGCGGCGCGAACGGCTTGGTCATCGAGCTCATAATACGCGGTAAAGCCGAGCAGATCCGGCAGCCCGCGATCGAAAACAGTTCTTCCGTCTGCCGAGTCATAATCCTGCAGCGCCAGTTTCAACATCTGCGCAACAAAGGCTGCTGGGTCTTGGTCGCCTGTGGCCGTTCCGCCCGTGCGCCTTTGTTCGGAAAGGACGCGCCGGGCAGGCTCTTCGACCGAGTTCATGATCTCGCCAAGATGTTCCAGCACGGTTGTCTTCCCTGAACCGGGCGGACCGGTGAGGACAAAATAGGGTGGAGAATTTGTGTGGGTCACAGACATGCTCACTTTGCATTAATCCATATTACGGTTAACTGGGCAGGCGAGGAGACGCGTGATGACAGTTCCATTTCCAGCGGCGGTTATGGCGGGTCTCGACGAAAAACAGCAAAGGGCGGAGCGCCAGAATGGCCATAGTCCACGGAAAAGGGGAAGTCTGATGCGGCTCTTACTCAGCGCATTTCCGCTATTTGTTATACCAGTTGGCATTTACTGCCTAATCGCGCTCACGACAAATGGTGAGCCAGCGGTCCTCACGCATGGCAATGAGGTTTTGAGCGAAAACGTGTCGCCGCTGATGGCGATCCTGGGACAAAAATTCTTCTCGATCGGCATGATTGGCGGCGAGATTGAATGGGTGCTGACCAAGGGCGATGCGCTGCTATTGCTGTCGATTGGCGTCCTGTTCATGGAAATTCTGAAGTCGACCAGCACCGGCACAGCAACCATCATGAACCACGCTTTGTCGATGATCGTGTTCATCGTTTGCTTGATGTTGTTCCTGCTACATCCGAATTTTGCA
Organism: Henriciella sp.; assembly: GCA_027019605.1. GTDB lineage: Bacteria > Pseudomonadota > Alphaproteobacteria > Caulobacterales > Hyphomonadaceae > Henriciella. The sequence continues at coordinate 1,293 of JALUWJ010000206.1, forward strand.
ACCTCTGTCTTCTTCATCCTGACCATCATGGCTTTGCTGGACGTCTTGGCCGGTGTGGTCGTCACCATCGTCTCAGCGCGACGCGATTTTGGCGTCGGCGAAGGCTTTGTGGGTTAGATTTCCCTCAGATCGTCACAAATCTGCAAAAACATGGGACCGGGCGCTTCACAGCGCCCGTTTCTGTTTTAAGGGTAGTGGTCTGTAGAAAACAAAGCTCTGCCGGGGAGGCATTATGGAAGCGTTTTACGGATTTATTGACAATCTGAGTGGGTTCATCTGGGGCGGCTCTTGGGGCAGCACACAGGTTCTGCCATTCGCACCGTTGGCGGTCTTTTTGCTGGGGTCTGGCCTGTTCTTTATGATCCGACTGGGCGGGCGACCACTGCGTCGGTTCGGTCCAGCTCTGGCGGAGCTGTGGGGCAGCCGCAAAGGTGATGGTGATCCCAATACGATTACCGCATGGCAGGCGCTCTCGACGGCGCTGTCTGGCCAAGTTGGAACCGGAAACCTGGCGGGTGTTGCAACCGCGATCACGCTCGGCGGACCGGGTGCTATCTTCTGGATGTGGCTGACCGCTCTATTCGGCATGGCCCTGGCATTTGCAGAGAGTTCGCTCGCCATCAAATACCGCGAGCGCGATAAGAATGGCCGCATCAATGGTGGCCCAATGTATTATATCAAGAACGCTCTTGGTAAGAATTGGGGCTGGCTTGCCGTCTTCTTCTGTATCGGGACACTGTTCTCTGCCACCGCAACGGGCGGTATGGTGCAGGCGAACTCTATCACCCAAACGGTTGTTCGCAGCGGCGCGGAAATTGGCGTCGGCATTCCAGCCTGGTCGGTTGGTCTTGTGCTGTCTGTCCTGACATTCGCTGTGATTATTGGCGGCATCAAATCGATCGGGAACGTGGCCGGTAAGGTCGTCCCGTTCATGGCGCTGTTCTATGTCCTGGCAGCTTTCGTTGTCTTGATGATGAACGTCACAGAAATTCCGGCAGCTTTGTCACTGATCGTAAAGTCAGCATTTGGACTTGAGCAAGCCGCTGGCGGGCTTGCCGGTTATGGTATGGCGGCAGCGGTTCGCGCTGGTGTGGCCCGCGGTCTGTTCTCAAACGAAGCGGGCCAAGGGTCTGCGCCGATCGCCCACGCGGCCGCGCAAACCCGTAACCCGGTGAAGCAAGGCGAAATCGCGATGATCGGTGTGTTCATCGATACGCTGGTGATTTGTACGATGACCGCTCTGGTGATTTTGACCACAACCGGCACATGGGTCACCGCCGATGGCGGCGAAACCCAATACATCTGGCTTGCGGCAGATCTTGAAGCCTCCGCGATTACCAATGCGGCTTATGAAGCAGCCTTCACAGGCGGCGGCTGGATCGTCACCATCTGTTTGGCGCTGTTTGCTTTCACCACGATCATCGGCTGGTCCTATTATGCCGAGCAGGCGATCACCTATCTCGTGGGTGAGTGGGCGACGAAGCCGTTCCGCTTCCTCTGGGTCGGCGTGATCTTTATTGGTGCGATGGCGCAAGTGGAGTTTGTTTGGAAGTTTGGCGACCTCGCCAATGCCTCAATGGCCTTCCCGAACTTGATTGCAATCTTGTTGCTCTCCGGTGTTGTTGTCGCCATGCACAAAAAGAATGGCGATCCGGATACCGAGGACGGTAATTCGGTCATGCTGAAAGGCGAAGGGGTCGAATAAGGCCCCACCGTTCAACTTTCTGAAGCGGGCGCTCCTGACTGGGGCGCCCGTTTTTGGTTGGTGTTAAGGTCTCTCGCTTAATCCTCATGGCATGTCTGATCATGCGCGTATTGAAGCTTTCCTGGAGATGATGTCAGCCGAGCGCGGCGCGTCTCCGCATACATTGGATGCGTATGGCCGCGATCTGCTGGAAGCGTCTGGGTATCTCGGAGGTTCGCTGTGTGAAGCGGATCCAGCCGATCTGTCTCAATGGATGCAATCGCTCGCGAAAGATGGCCTGGCCGCCTCGACCCAGGCGCGCAAGCTGTCATCTCTTAAACGTTTTTTCCGCTTCTTGTTTGAAGAACGCGACCGCAAGGATGATCCGACCTCAAAGCTTGATGCGCCAAAGGTGCAGCGTGATGTCCCTGATGTGCTATCGCGCGAAGATGTCGATGATTTGCTCCGCGCCTGCGCCGATGATCCGCGGATGACGTGTTTGTTGGAACTCCTCTACGGCGCAGGACTGCGCGTCACTGAGCTGGTGAGCCTTCGGCTGGGCGACTTGCCGCGCCGACGCTTAGGTCTTTGGGAAACACGTGAAATGATCATTCGCGGCAAAGGCGGGAAGGAGCGAATGTGTCCGCTCGGCGCGCCGGCGCTCTTGGCCATTCGCAATTGGTTGGAGCTCCGCGATGATGAGAAATATGGAACCGGAAGCGGTGATTTTCTGTTTCCGTCGCGCGGCAAGACCGGACATCTGACACGCCGGCGGCTTGCGCAAATGCTCGAAGCGCTCGCGATCGAAGTGGGGCTCGCGCCATCGCGGGTGCATCCGCATGCGCTGCGCCATGCTTATGCGACACATCTTCTGCAGGGCGGGGCCGATCTGCGCAGCGTGCAAACGCTTCTCGGCCATGCCGATATCGCCACAACGCAGATCTACACGCATGTGCTGACCGATGAATTGGCAGAGCTGCTCGAGACCGCGCATCCCATGGCACACTAAGTTTTTGTGGTCCGATTTCAGGATGCGCTCGTAATGAGGGCATATCCATAAGAGGGCACTCGTCATGAAATTGATCACAGCAGCTTTTATTGCGCCGGCAATCCTGACGCTCTCGGCGCATGCCGGTGAGGCCGAGGGCTTGTCTCCATCTGATCTCGCTTTGGTCGCTGGGGCGGATTGGACCGGCAGTTTGACCTATTTGAACTATCAACCGCCCTTCGAAGACGTCACCATCCCGGCGAACCTCGAAGTGGAAGCGACCGATACGGGTCTGAAGCTCGCGTACATCTATCCGGACGAGCCCCACGCGAACACGACCGTCACACTGAAAGTCAGTGCGGATGGTCAGATGATGATGGGTGAGCCGATTGTCTCGAATACCCTGCTCGAGTCTGGGACGCGCGAGGTGAAAACCGCGTTTCCATGCGAAGATATGGGCAAAGCTGCAAAGTGTGAGATGACCTATGCCTTCGGCGAATCTGAGCTGCAGGTCACCAAGATGGTGACCTATAAGGACGAAGCCGACGCATTCCGGCGCAACGCCTACACCTTTACGCGCTAGGCTTGCGACGTTCTCGCCATTGCTTCGAGAGGATTGCCCGCTAGGTTGCGCCTCAATTCGGAGGAACACCAATGAGCCAGAAAGCCCCGCGCCAGTTCTTTAAACCGCTTGCTGCGGGGGCGCCTGATCCGATGCTTGAGCTGCCGGTGCGGGTGGAGCGGATGATCCAGTTCGTACCGCCGCATTTGGATAAAGTGCGAGCGAAAGTCCCAGGCATGGCCGACACGTGCGATGTCGTACTCGGAAACTTGGAAGATGCCATCCCCGCAGACGCCAAAGAGGCGGCCCGCGCGGGCGTCATCGAAATGGCGGGTATGCTTGACTGGCAGGCCAAGGGCACAGGCCTGTGGAGCCGCGTGAACTGCCTCAACTCGCCGTGGTTCCTGGATGATGTGACCGAGCTCGTGACCAAAGCCGGCGCGCAAATTGACGTTCTGATGATCCCGAAAGTGGAAGGCCCTTGGGATATTCACTATGTCGATCAGCTGGTCGCTCAGTTAGAGGCCAAAGCCGGTCTGTCGCGGCCTATTCTTTTGCACGCTATTCTTGAAACCGCTGAAGGCGTGGCCCGAGTTGAAGATATCGCGCTTGCCTCACCGCGCATGCAGGGCATCTCGCTGGGGCCTGCTGATCTTGCAGCGTCTCGGAAAATGAAAACCACCCGCGTCGGCGGCGGCCACCCCTTCTACCGCGTCATTGAAGACCCGAAAGAAGATGGTTCAGCCCGGCTCGGCGCGCAGCAAGACCCTTGGCATTATACGCTCGGCAAAATGGTCGATGCGTGCGGCATGGCCGGGATTAAGCCCTTCTACGGACCGTTCGGTGACATCGCGGATCTGGAAGCCTGTGAGCAGCAATTCCGCAATGCCTTCCTGATGGGCTGTGTCGGCACGTGGACCCTCCACCCAAGTCAAATCGATGTCGCGAAGAAAGTGTTCAGCCCAGATCCCGATGAAGTGGCGTTTGCGCGCCGCGTCCTGGAAGCGATCCCGGATGGTGCTGGCGTCGCCATGCTGGATGGCAAGATGCAGGACGATGCGACCTGGAAGCAGGCCAAGGTGATTGTTGACCTGGCTGACCAAATCGCAGCGAAAGACGGCTGATCAAAGACCAAGATGGCGGCGAAAGCTCTGCCAATTGCGTTAATGTCCTGATCACCCGGATCGTGTCATATTAACAGGATGCGAGTCGGATCCCCCTCGTCTTTGCGCCGATTTTTGGCGTGTACGGCTGTCTTTGCGATGGCCGCTTGGCCCGTGCAGGGACAAGACGATGTGTCTCGCGCTGACCTGGAAGCGCTTGAAGCCGAGCGCGCAGAAACCTTGCGGCAATTGGCAATTCTGGAATCAGCTGGCGGCGTGGTTGCGGGCGATTTGGAAAAACTTGAACGCGATCTGATCTCTGCGGCGATGGAAAGTCAGCGCCGCGAAGAGCAGGCGACGTCGGCGGAGCTCAAATTGGTCTCGCTCCGGTCGCGTCTTGCGGCCGCGAGAACCGATCTTGTCGAAGGTGAAGATGCTCTCGAAGATTTGATGGCTTCTTTGGCGATTTCTGGGCGGCACCGACCACCGGCCCTTCTGACCCAACCAAAAAGTGCAAATCAGGCCATTCGCGCGGCAATCCTAATGGGCGAGGTGGCGCCGGAAGTGCGCAGCAAAACCAAGGTCCTCGGCGAAGAGATTACCGAGCTGCGACGTCTTGAGCGCAACGTGCTGCGCGAGCAAAAAACGCTGGCGGCGGCCGACGCGGCTCTGGCGCTTAAGCGCGAAGAAATTATCCAGCTTACAACCGCGAAACGTGCCGCCTTTGAAGATGTGAACGCAGATGCTGAAATCTTGCGGCAACATGCTGAATCGCTTGGAGAAAAAGCAGGTGACCTACGCGATCTCATTCTCGCGATTGAGGCGGCTGCACCAAGAGCCCCGCGTTTGAAACCGCGTCTAGCCTTTGCCGAGCAATCGCGGCCGCGTCCAACACAACGCGCAAGTTTGCCGCGAGCGACGGTCTCTCAGCCACTCGGTGTGCTTGCACTGCCAGCGACAGGCCGCGTGGTTCGAGCCTGGGGCGACAAAATGCCCGGCGGCGCAAAATCAGAAAGCGTTGCCTTCGCCACCCGCAGCGGCGCTCAAGTTTCTGCCCCAATCAGTGGTACTGTAGAGTTTTCAGGGCCCTTCAGGAGCTATGGACAGTTGCTGATCCTCTCGACAAGCGACGGATACCATGTTCTTTTATGGGGCATGTCATCTAGTTACGTCACGGTTGGGCAATCGGTCCAACAAGGCGAGCCGGTGGCGAGAATGGCAGAGCGCACAGGCGGCGAGCCAGAACTGTACTTGGAGGTCCGCAAAGGTGGTGAACCGATGGACCCGGCAAATTGGATGAAACGCGGCTAAGGCCGGAACAGGAGACACGTCTATGAGAGCTATGCTGACAGGAGCCGCGCTGGGGGTCGTACTTGGAGCGACAGCAGTGGGGGTGTCAGCGGTCGCTTGGCCAGACGCAGAGAATACGACACCGCGCTATGAAGCGGCTTTCGAGCAGCTCTCCTTGTTCACTGAAGTGATGGCGCGCGCCAAAGCTGATTATGTTGAAGAGATTGATGAAGTCGCTGCCCTCGAGGCCGCGATTGATGGTATGCTGGGATCGCTCGATCCGCACTCCGGCTATATGTCACCGGACGAGTTTGAGGCGCTGCAGGTCACGACATCCGGCGAGTATGGCGGCCTCGGAATCGAGGTCACGATGGAAGACGGGTTCGTCAAAGTCGTCACGCCAATGGATGACTCGCCTGCCAGCCGCGCTGGTTTGGAATCCGGGGATTTGCTCACTCATCTGAACGCGAAAGCCATTGTTGGCCTCAGCCTAGATGATGCGGTGCGCGATATGCGCGGCGAGCCCGGCACAGACCTTACCGTCACGGTCTACCGCGAAGGCCAAGACCCGTTTGACGTCACGCTGATCCGCGAGGTTATCGAACCGAAATATGTCGAGTTCGAAGATAAGGGCGACGGCATCGCCTATATCCGGATTGCGACGTTCAACAACAAGAAGACAACAACGAAACTGATCGAAGCTTTCGATGAGATCCGTGAGACTATCGGACGCCGTCCGAATGGCATCATTCTCGATTTGCGCAATAATGGTGGCGGCTTGCTCGATGAAGCGGTCTCTGTGAGCGACCAGTTCCTGTCAGGCGGCGAAGTTGTTTCAACAATTGGTCGTCGCCCTGGCGACGTCATGCGCTCAAATGCGCAGCGCGGTGAAGTCTTCAAGAATGTGCCCGTGGTTGTGTTGATCAATAATGGCTCTGCCTCAGCGTCTGAGATTGTTGCAGGCGCGCTGCAAGACCGCGATCGGGCAACGGTGCTCGGAACCACCAGTTTCGGCAAAGGCTCGGTTCAAACGGTCATGCCACTTGGTGCTGAGCGCGGCGCGATCCGTTTGACAACGGCACGTTATTATACGCCGTCCGGGCGCTCTATTCAGTCCACTGGCATTGTTCCAGACATTGAAGTTGCCAATCGCCGCATCAGCGAAGAAGAGCTCGCCAAGATTAAACGCTATTCTGAAGCTGATTTGCCGAACGCACTCGATAATGAAGACGGCACAGCGCGGGATATTCCGCACGTTCCGGATGATATGCCACCGGTCGACTATGAGGGTGACTATCAACTCGATAAGGCGATCGAATTTCTTAACGCAGGCGGTGTTCTCGCCAGCACGGAAAGCCGCGCGGGCTAGAGACCCGCAATCTGTTTCCACTATTAAAAACGAGCGTGTCTGAATTTTAATCGATTTGGGGTCGAGGAACTGCGCAAATCAGACCAAAGGTTAATTCGAGTTTGCCTCTTCTTAACCATTTGAACGGCACATTGGGTGTTGGTCTATTTAAAGTGTTCTCAGGAGCCTCAATGTCTGCTCGCTCTGCGCGTGATCCATCCCCTTTTCGAAGTGGCCTCGTACACAGCGCCTTGGGCGCATTCACGCTGACTTTCGTTTTGGGATCGGCTGGATCGGCCATGCACATGTTTGGGAGTGCAGATGCCGGAAGCCCGAGCGTGCGGGTGGCATTGTTTGATGAGGCCCCGGAAGATGCACCGCAGCTGAACCCGCGTTTGCCAGGCTACCAGCAAGCGCTTGGACCGAGCCAAGCCCCGCAAACCGCGCCTGCTTCACAAGCGGCAGAGCCGGATCTTGGCGTCGAGTATCAAGAAGCGCGGCCGGTCGCGGCCGTTGCGACGACAAATAACACGCCCAAAGGCATTCGGATAAATGGTCGTACGGTTCTGCCCGGCCAAACCTATAGCCAAGTCTCTC
>JALUWJ010000207.1 GCA_027019605.1 Henriciella sp.
AGGCAAAGAGTTGTCGCGTCTTGTTGATCTGAACCCGTTTGATCGCTTCTTGTGCGTCGCTTTCATGGCTCCACATCAGGCTTCGGCGTAGGTCTGCAGGGCCGAATAGCGCGTAACCTTCTGCGGGTTCACCGTCACGCCCGGCGCGGCCAACTTCTTGCCAATAGGCCTCAATCGTTTTTGGTGGATCGGCGTGTATGACGAAGCGCACATCGGGTTTGTCGACGCCCATTCCGAACGCAACGGTCGCGCACATGACCAGCCCATCTTCGAGCAGGAACCGGCGCTGCCGCTCCGCACGATCCTCCGCCTCAAGCCCAGCATGATAGGCGAGTGCCGAAATGCCATGCCGCTCCAGCGCTTCAGCCAGCTGTTCGGTACCCTTTCGCGTGGCGGCATACACGATCCCGCTTTCACCCTTGTGGGTGCGAATAAGGCTAACCAGCCGATCGGTTTTGTTCCCGGACTTAGGCTCTGCGCCAAGCGTCAGATTGGGTCGATCAAAACTTGCGACGTGAAGCGTCGGATCGGTGAGATCGAGTTGTTCAAGAATGTCTGCGCGTGTTCTCGCATCCGCCGTCGCCGTCACAGCCAGCCGCGGGACACCTGGAAAAGCCTCTTTCAGGCGGCCAAGCGCGCGATAATCTGGGCGGAAATCATGCCCCCACTGACTGACACAGTGCGCTTCATCGACGGCAATCAGTGACACGTTTAGCGTTCGCAAGGCATTGAACAGGCCGCCAGACAGACCTTCAGGCGAGACATAGAGCATGTCCATATCGCCATTTCGCGCCGCGCGTAGCGCCGCTACCCGGTCCTCATATTCCAAAGAGGAATCCAGCCGCTCTGCTCGAACACCCAGTGCTTTCAATGCGTCGACCTGATCCGCCATCAGCGCGATCAGTGGCGACACGATAAGTCCGACACCTTCTCGCAGCATGGATGGGATTTGATAGCAGAGCGATTTCCCGCCGCCGGTTGGCAATACGGCCAGCCCATCCCGGCCCGACAAAACGTCGGCGATGACATCCGCTTGAAGCCCGCGAAAATCGTCATAGCCATAAACGCGTTGCAGCAACGCGCGGGCAGACTCCAAGGTCAGATCGTCGGGCGAATTCATAGAACAAAGTCTCAAAGGACTCGGTCAACAAAACAAGCGACCAGAACGGGGCTTATGTAAATTTTTGGAACGCCTCGATGAGATAGGTATGGCGCTCAGCGACGGCTTCAGCATCCTTGCTGTACCCACCACCCAACACACCCACCAAGGGAATGCCGCAATCCTGACAGGCTTGAGCGACCAGCGCATCTCGCGCTTTCAATCCCTGATCAGAAAGCGCCAGCAGGCCCAATCTGTCATCGGTGTGCGGATCGACCCCGGCATTGTAGAAGACCAAATCTGGTTTCGAGGTTTCGAGCGTTTCGGTCACCAGCGATCTCGCCGCCGCTAAATAGGCTTCATCTTCAGTGCCCTTCTCCAATCCGACATCCAAGTTCGATGGCGGCTTCTCGCGCGGCCAGTTCTGTTCGCAATGCAGGCTGGCGGTGAACACGCGTGGGTCGTCTGCGAAAATACGCGCTGTTCCATCGCCATGGTGAACATCCAGATCGACAACAGCGATGCGGTCAACCCGGCCCTCCTGCAAGAGAGAAAGCGCCGCCACAGCAACATCGTTGAAAACACAAAAACCTGCGCCGCCTTCAAAATCTGCATGATGACTGCCACCCGCCAGATTTACAGCTTGTCCGGTTTCCAATGCCCGCCGCGCCGCGAGCTCGGTTCCGCCCACTGACGCACAGGTTCTGGCCGCGATTGCCGGGGTCATTTCAAACCCAACGCGCCGAGCATGTTTTGGATCCAGCTGACTGGTCAGAACCGCCCGCACATAGGTCTCAGAATGGGCGCGTTCCAAAGCCGTTTGTGCCGCGTGCTTCGGTTGCTCGAACGTGTAACCCCGCTCCGCCAGCAAGCGCGCGACCAGCGTATACTTCCGCATCGGGAAACGGTGATCGTCGCCTATGGTCGCGGCATCATAGTCGGGATGGTGAATAATTGGCAGCACGCCTGAGATATGGCGCTAAGTGTCTGTCGTGCCAGTGCGCTTTAACAGGAAATGGCCGTGCAGGGCTGCGACCGGTTTGTCACGCGCGCTTTGCCAGGCTTCTGCGGTGACCGAGGCCATGCGTCGCCCCAGCTTGATGACGCGGGCGCGGCCATAGAGATCTTCCGCGTGGCCTTGCCTCAAATAGTCGACCGTTATGTTAATCGTGCGCGGTGGGCGTTCGACATCAGAGACCAGGAAAAGCTGCGCCATCGCGGTCATTTCCAGGAAAGTCCCAATCGCACCGCCATGCAAAGCCTTGATCGTGAAATTCCCGATCAGCTTGTCCTGGAACGGCAAGACCGTTGTCATGTCATCGCCTTTGATATCGCAGTGCATACCGAGCGTTTTGACAATCGGGACGTTGGCGAGGAAGCCCTCTAACTGGGCACCGCGGCTGAGGGTCTCACTCATTCTGGCACTCCCAGGCTGGCTTTCGGGCGCGGTTTGTTAATCGCAAAGGCGCCTTGCGCGGTGGCGATAACTTTGTCCCGGCTCTCATGATAGGCCCAGGCCCGGGTGAACGCGACAGACTTGGTCACGTGATAGCACTCAGCTTCACCGATAATGTCACGTCCGCTATCGGCCGGGCGCATATAATCAATACGCAAATCCAAGGTCGCAACGAAGCGAAACTCTTCAAGCGACGCCGCGCAGGCCATGCCGCTTAAATTGTCCAGTAGCGTCGTGATGACGCCGCCATGAATCACTTGCGCTTCGACATCACCGACCAAATGCTCAGCAAACGGTTGCACGCCCCAAACTTGTCCGCGCTCAACTCGTGTGACTTTGAATCCCGTTTCGCGCGCCCATGGAACGACTTGCGTCATACCATCCATATGCTGGCGCATCAGATCGATGCGTTTGTCCAGGCTGGAAACACTCTCATCCATGACGTCCTCTTAAGTTGACGCGCCGTCGTAAATTGACGTCCACGTCAACCGCTATACCATCTCTTTAACCCAAGAAAACCGATAACCTTGCGGGAGGAACAGACATGGCATTCGACGCAGCCGCGGCGGGAAAAGCCTGTATCATTGGCGCCGGCTGCAGCGGCTTCACAATGGCCAAACGCCTTAAGGATTATGGCATCGACTATGACTGTTTCGAGATGTCCGATAATATTGGTGGCAACTGGTATTACAAGAACCCAAACGGTCTGTCTTCGTGCTACCAAAGCCTACATATCGACACATCAAAATGGCGCTTGGCGTTCGAAGATTTCCCGGTTCCGGACGACTGGCCCGATTTCCCGCATCACAGCCAGTTGCTGCAATACTTCCATGATTATGTCGATCATTTTGGCCTGCGTGAGACGATTACGTTCAACACAGCCGTCGAAAAAGCCGTTCGCCGTGGGGATGGTGATTGGGACATAACCCTCTCGACCGGCGAGACACGCACCTATCAATGGCTGTTTGTCGGCAATGGCCACCATTGGGACCCGCGCACACCCGATGACTATCCCGGTCAGGACACATTCGCAGGATACCAGATCCACAGCCATCATTATGAAGACCCATTCGAACCATACGACTTTCGCGGCAAACGCGTTTTGGTGGTTGGCGCGGGCAATTCGGCGATGGATATTTCGTCTGAGCTGTCGCAACGCCCGATCGCTGAAAAACTGATCATATCGATGCGGCGCGGTGTTTGGGTTCTACCAAAGTATTTGGGCGGGCAACCGGCTGACAAAGCCGTACTGCCTAGCTGGATGCCGATGAGTGTGGGTCGCGCTCTGGCCCGCTCAAAGATCAAAAAAGAGATTGGCAATCCAGAAGATTATGGTCTGCCGAAGCCAGATCATGAGCCGCTTGATGCTCACCCATCCGTGTCGGGTGAGTTCCTGACCCGGGTCGGCTGCGGAGACATAACCGCCAAAGGCGCCATTGAACGGTTCGAACCGAACGCGGTTATCTTCCAAGATGGTAGCCGCGAAGAGATAGACGCGATCGTTTGGGCCACGGGATATAAAGTTTCATTCCCATTCTTTGACGACCCTGAGCTGACGCCGAAGGACAATCGCTTGCCTCTTTTCAAGCGTATGGTGAAGCCGGGCTATGAGAACCTGTTTTTCCTGGCACTCGCCCAGCCGCTTCCCACGCTCGTGAACTTCGCCGAGCAACAATCGAAACTGGCTGCCGCGGCTGTCGTGGGCGAGTATGCGTTTCCCGATCATGCTGAGATGGACCGGGTCACAGCGGCGGATGAAAAAACTCATCTGGGACATTTCTATCAAGCCGCGCGGCACACCATGCAGGTCGATTTCAACACTTATGTAAGAGACCTGCATCAAGAGATAGAAAAGGGACGCAAGCGCGCCCGAGTGACTGCGTAGCCGATCAGGAGCGGATCATGCGAAGAGTATTTGTCGGGCTGGCCTTTGCCGGTGCGTTCGCATGCGCCTCGCCGCCGCCGGTAGTTCACTATCCGCAAGCGCCATCTGGCCCGGTCGTTTCTACCCCTGCGCAAACACCTGCCGGACCGCGCGCAGCGCAAGGACCGTTTCAACCGGACTATTATCTTTACGCCTGCACGCCCTCCTTTTCGAACCGCCCGGAGACGGACAGATCCGGACGCATTCTCAGCTACAATGCTTTGGTAGTCGTCAATAATGTCATCCTCGCCGCTGCACCAACCAATGGCGCGTGCATGACGTCGGGCTTTGGCCCCAGATTTGGGCGCATGCACAAAGGCATCGATTTGCAAGCACGCCCCGCGGTACCGATTTATTCGACCGCGCCTGGTCGCATCCTTGAGGTCAGCACACAAACCGGGTTTGGGCGCCAAGTGCTGATTGATCACGGCAATGGCGTTTACACCAGATATGGACACTTGGCCTATTTCTCAGACGGCCTGAAAGCTGGGCAACAGATCGGTTTCGGACAGCCTCTGGGCCTCATGGGCGAAACCGGAAATGCGACGGCCCTGCACGTCCACTATGAAATCTTGACCGGCAACTATAACACGTCGCAAAAATCCTGGGGGCTGGACGCTCATAACCCGCTGGACTTTCCACGCTGGAGCGGATTGGATGGTGTCAGCTGATCAGTGAGAGGGGGATCATGTGCTCAGTTTTCTAGATCCGAACACGCTCGCCCGCACATATCGCGACCCGATCGCCTGGCTCATTCTCGCAGTCGACTTATTTCCAATCATTGCCGTGCTTACAATGGGCTGGGGCGCGGTGGCATTGGTCTTCTTATACTGGCTTGAAAACCTCATTATTGGCGCTGTGACGCTTGCGAAAATGACCGCGACCAGCATGCGCGATGGGCCTGGCGGACTGATCCGCATGGCGTTTCTCGGGCCATTCTTTTTCGTTCACTATGGCATGTTCTGTTTCGTGCACGGGGTATTCGTGAGCATGTTTGCGAGCCTGTCCTCTGACACGACACCCGGATTTCCAACGCCATTTTCCCTGATCGATCAGGCGCTCGCCTCCGGTCCAAATATGACGGCCTTCATTCTCGCGATCATTCTGGTGCAGGTTATCTTGTTTCTCCAAGATTATATCTGGGGCGGAGAGTATCGTGAAAGCTCCGTCGATAAGGAAATGATGGCTCCATATGGGCGGATCATCGTGCTCCATTTCGGAATCTTCGCAGGGGCCTTTGCGATGGTGGCCTTAGGTGAGCCGATGCTGGGAATACTCGCGCTGATCCTCCTGCGCGCCTTATGGGGTGTCTTTCTCACGGTTCGACGCCGCTTACGCCTCGACGATGCACTGCAAACAAAAAGTTGACGTTCCGTCACCAATCTGAGCAGACTGTACATCGTTGAGGGAAAAAGAGATTCTATGACGGTCACGATCGATCCTGAAGTCCGAATGGGAAAGCGCGCCCGCGCGAAAGAAGCCAATCGCAAGGCTATTCTAGAAGCTGCGCGCGTTGTGTTTGCGCGCATTGGTTATGAAGCCACCAACATTCGCGACATCATTCGAGAGACCGACCTCGCCAGCGGGACATTCTACAATTACTTCAAATCGAAAGAAGAAGTGTTTGAGGCCCTGGCCAATGATAGCATCGCTCGTTTCCGGCCCCTGCTCCAAAAAGTCAGGGAAGAAGCGAAAGATCTAGAATCCTATCTTTACGCTGCCTTCAGCGCCTATTTCACATTCCTGGCGGAAGAAAATGATGATGCGATCCAAGGCGGTGCGCCGCATATGAGTCTAATCGGCGTGCGGGTCGATACGCCAGAAATGCAAACCGTCTCGGAAGAGATTGCGGTCGACCTGAAAATCGCCATGGATAAAGTCGGCCTCGGTCACTTGGATATTGACTATATTACAGCGGCGGCCATCGGCATGGCGCGCGAAATGGGCGACCATATGCTCAAGCGCCGCCCAGTTGACCCGAAGACAGCCACTGAGTTTGCCGCAAAAGTCACGCTCGCCGGGATCGAAGAGCTTGCCAAATCGAGTGACTAAGTCAGATTAGCTCCCAGACAAAATATGAGTTTGGGAGGGCCGCGGCCATGAGCTTGCAGGCGACGATCGCGAAACTATTGTTAAAGCTTCCAGCCAGTTGGAAAGTCAAAATGGCGGGTGGTGATCCGGTGATTCTCGGCGGCCGAACCCTGGATCCAAATTTTCAGTTTTTGGCCCATGGCGCGGCGAGCCAACCGCCAATGTCGTCTTTGGAGCCAGAAGTCGCTCAGGCGGGCGCGATCGAAGGACTGGCCATGTTTGCCGCGAAGCCTGAACCTGGCGTGTCGTGGGAAGATACGACCATTCCAGGTCCCGGCACGCATCACATTCCGGTTCGCATCTATCGCCCCGCCGAGCAAAATCCGATGGCACCGATGCTTGCCTATTGGCATATGGGTGGCGGAGTTATCCTCGATATTGAGGCCTGCCACGCCTTTTGCTCTATGATCTCGAAAATTGCGCAATGCCCTGTCGTCTCGGTGGACTATCGCCTGGCGCCTCAGCACAAATTCCCAGCCGGCCTAGAAGACTGTATCGCTGCCTATGACTGGACCCTGAAGAACGCTGAAGCCTATGGCGCCCCAGCGGGGCGAGCGGCGATTGGCGGCGACAGTATGGGCGGCAATTTCAGCGCCGTCATCGCACAAGAGGCAACCCGGCGCGGGATGCCCAAACCCGACCTGCAGCTCTTGCTATATCCGGCCACCGATCTCGTCACCGAGTTTGAGTCCGCGACCACCTATGGCGAAACCTACCCGCTTTCGACCGATACGATGCAATGGTTCATGCAACAATATTTGCCGGAAGAGTTTGACCGAGCGAATGTCTTGCTCTCGCCAGCGCAAGAAACCCGTCTCGAAGGCTTGCCACCCGCAATCATCGCCACCGCTGGATTTGATCCACTGGTCGATGATGGCGCCGCCTATGCCAAGAAGCTCGAGGCAGCCGGCGTGAACGTCACCTTCAAGTGCTATGACAACCTGGCCCACGGCTTCACAGCCTTCACAGCGGTCGCTCCAGCGGCACGCGAAGCCTGTATCGAGATCGCGGGCATGGTCCGTGACGCTTACGCAGCCCTTTAATGCGCGCGCTCGTATGCCATGCCCTGTCGGACGACTTTTCCGGCGTCGAGGTTCGTGAAGTCCCTGTCCCAGAGCCCGGCCCAGGCCAGGTCCGTATCAAAGTTCGTGCGACCAGCATCAATTTCCCCGACCTCTTGCTGTGCCGAGGCAAGTATCAACTGAAGCTCGAACCGCCATTCACGCCCGGCATGGATATCGCGGGCACGATTGATGCCCTTGGCGAGGGCGTGGATCAGTTTGATCTTGGCGATGAAGTCTGCGGCGGCGCCCGGTTTGGCGGCTTTGCGGAGTATGCTCTTGTCAGTGCGGATGGCCTGCAAAAGAAACCGAGCTCGATGAGCTTTGATGAAGCGGCCTCGTATTCTGCGGCTTATCTGACAGCCTATGTGTCACTGGTTCGGCGCGGCAGACTTGAAGCCGGTGAAACTCTGCTTGTGCATGGCGCAAGCGGCGGGGTCGGAATGGCGGCTGTAGATGTCGGCAAGCTGCTCGGCGCGACCGTGATCGCAACTGGGGGCAGCGACGAGAAGCTCGCGAAGGTGAAAGCCTATGGCGCCGATCATGTCATCAACACCGCGGATGGGTTTCGAACCAAGGTCAAAGACCTGACCAATGGACGCGGCGCTGATGTCATCTATGACCCGGTTGGCGGAGATGTCTTCGATGAGAGTGTACGCTGTATCGCGTTTGATGGTCGCTTGCTGGTGATTGGATTCACATCCGGACGCATCGCGAACGTGGCCACCAACATGCCGCTCATCAAAGGATTCTCGGTCGTCGGGGTTCGCGCCGGTGAATATGGCCGCCAGTTTCCCGATCGCGGCCGCGAGAATGTGAAACAGATTTGGGATTGGGCACGCGCCGGTAAAACCCGCCCTTATGTGCATGCAACCTTGCCATTGGAGCAGACAATCGACGGCTTTCGTCAACTCCAAAATCGACAAGTCGTGGGCAAGCTCATCATCACGCCATAACCGAATCATTTTGCCGAAAAACGGTAACTTCAATCATTTCCGCTCTGTCTTAGATTAAAAAAGTTTCAAAACGACGCGGAAAAACTCATGCTTAACAAGGCTTTGAGTCGCCCTCAAAAATCAGCGATTTCGAGTTACAAAGACTTAGCTTTTTGTCGCGAGTTTTTCCCATAGTACGAACGATTGAGTGAGTATGAGGGACGGTCTTATGAGTGCGTTACGCTTTCCAAAAGCATCCATGATCATTGCTGCCGG
>JALUWJ010000208.1 GCA_027019605.1 Henriciella sp.
ATGCCGAAGGATTGCGGCATGCACCCGACCCGGAAAGCGGATCGTCCGAGCAATTACTACCTTCAGGAGATGGGCCGGAAATTCCCGCCGCATCACTTGCACGAGACCTGGATGGACTACCTCTATTGGGACGTCGAACTCGATCGCTAGGGCTCGCTTGTGAAGTTTCACTAAGTTTGCCAAACTCCCCGTCGGAGTGAGGGATTGGTGTTATGTGGCAAGTGTTGCGATCCATATCGGATACGCTTGGCGTTGGCTTTTTGATCATGCAATTGATCAAGCTGATCGGCATGGTGTTCACGCTGATCGGGCCGCTCAAGTTCATTTCCAGCCTGTTTGCCGGTATTTTTCCGCTGATCGCGAACTTCTTCAAAATCTCGTTTGGCTGGACGATTAATGGGCTCGATGTGATGGCGGTTGCGATTGCCGTGTCAGGCACGCTCATCGTTTGGTCGTCCGTGGCGCGCGAGGAAGCCATGGGGACCAAATATATCTTTCGGTTCTTCCTTATCCCCTATGCGTTTCTGGTTATCCTGTTTGCGATTGCTGTGCAGGTCATCACGCCGATCGTCGAGATCAACCACTTCAATTCGCAATGCAAAGCGGGTGTTGAAGACGTCTCATTCTATGGCAGCTCGTGCGCCGAAATGACGGGGCAGCTTGCGATGTGGGACGATACGTTTGGCGACGAGGTGCCACCGCCCGTGGTCGATCCCGTCGCCGATGCGCAGGGCGAACCGTCGGCTCCTGCTAAGAGTGACGATGATGCCGGGCTGAGCTTTTTCCTATCGATCGCCTATCTGGCAGGCATCCTGCCGCTGATCGCGCTCTTTGTGTTCTTCTTCAAACGCCTATCGGTGAACAAGCTACTCAAGCGTGTGGTGATTGCTGGGGGATCTGCTGCTGGATTGGCGATCGCGTCAGCAGCTTATGCGTCAGTCTTCGGTTAGGCTGCGCCGCGACTGCGCAGCCAGATCAGCAAGAGCGGGATCCAAATCAGCGACAGGGTCAGCATCCCTTTGACAGCCTGGTATCCAACCCACCACCAAAAGAAGCGCTTTTTATTGGCGTTTAGCCATCGAATCCCGCTGCGGAGGCGCGCGATAGGGCCTGTCGCAGATTGAGGTTCAGAGTGTGTCTCAGATTGAGGCTCAGTCGACATTGGGGGTACGCGCCCCGGCTTGTTTCAGTTTGCGTTCAAGCTGTGGCTGCAGGTCGGCATTGCTGGCTAGCACAGAACCGGTTTGCAGCGGATCGCCTCTGCCGCTTAACTCGCCAACAGCCCCGCCAGCTTCGCGAACAAGGACCATCCCTGCAGCGATATCCCAAGGGCTCAAATGGCTTTCCCAGAAGCCATCAAAGCGTCCAGCCGCCACCCATGCGAGATCAAGTGCAGCAGAGCCATAGCGGCGAATGCCTGCAACGCTGCGGGTCATGATCTGGATCTCGCGCGCGAACCGGTCGTGATACTCTTCGGATTTTCCAACCCAAGGGGTTCCCGTCGCAATCACGGCTTCTTCAAGGTTTCTGCGTCCGCCGACGCGAAGCTTTCTTTGGCCGAGCCAGGCGCCGCGCCCTGTTTCGCCCCAGAAAATCTCATTCTTGGCGACGTCATACACGACCCCAGAGAACAGCTTGCCATCACGCTCCAGGGCGATCGACACCGCATAGTGCGGTTGTCCGTGCAGAAAGTTCAGCGTGCCATCGAGCGGGTCGACAATGAACTTGTTGGTTTTGTCGCTACCTTCAACAATGCCGCGCTCTTCCATGACAAAGCCATAGCCTGGGCGGGCTTTGGTGAGGTGTTCATAGATAATGTCTTCGGCGCGGTGATCCGCGTTCGAGACAAAATCCGCTGGGCCCTTTTTGGACACCTGCAAATACTCAACTTCACCAAAATCGCGTGCAAGCGAACGGCCAGCCTTGCGGGCCGCTTCAATGATCACATTGCCAAGCGCTGAGGGTTTCGACATGTCTAAACGGCCTTAGTCTGCGCGGCGTAAATAGGTGCGATCTTCGGTCTGAACAATGATCCGCTCACCGACGCCAATGAAAGGCGGAACGGTGACGCGCACGCCATTATCGCAGGTCGCGGGTTTGAAGCTGTTGGCCGCTGTTTGGCCTTTGACCACAGGCTCAGTTTCTTCAACCGTCAGGGTCACTTGCTGAGGCAGCGCGACGCCAATCGGTGTGTCGCCATAGAATTCGATCTCGACCGTCATGCCATCCTGCAAAAAGTCACCATCTTCGCCGACAAAGTCTTTTTGAAGCTCGATCTGTTCGAATGATTCCTGGTCCATGAAGGCATAGGCTTCGCCAGCATCGTACAGGAATTGATAGTCTTTCTGCTCAAGACGCACACGCTCGATAGTTTCGTTGGCACGAAAACGCTCGTTCGCCTTGGAGCCATTGAAGAGGTTGCGCATCTCAACCTGGTTGAACGCGCCGCCTTTGCCGGGCTTCACGTGATTGCATTTCATCGCGCGCCAGACGCTGCCATTATATTCAATCACCATATTGGGTTTGATTTCATTGCCGTTGATTTTGGCCATGTGACGTCCTCATCAGTAGAGCGCGCGGCGTAGCGGTGACGGGCGCTTTGGTCAAGTTTTGTGGACAGACTGCCCTGCTTGCGGTTGAATGCAGCGACAAGCTCAATACGGAGGGGAAAACATGGGCATGATCTCTCGATTTCTTAGCTTTGAAAAGCCAATGGGCGAAACGCTCACGCGTCTGCTCTACTATTTTGGCATTATCGGTATTCTGTGGCACGCGCTTCGCCGCTTTTGGTTCTGGCTGACCTATCTCGATAATAATTGGGACACGGCGCTTTGGGGCATGATCAAAACACCGATTGCCGCGATCATCGCGATCTTGGTTCTGCGGGTGGCGGCCGAGTTTGTTTTGGCGCAGTTCCGGATGGATAAGTCTCTGCACGATCAGGTTACCGGCAGGGCAGCACCGCCAAAAGCGGACTAGACTTGCGACGTCGCCATCGCTTCATCGATCACGCGATTGAACATGGCGACCGCAGCGGCGGGGCCATCTTGGTGGTCCCAGACGCCGCTGGAGACGGCGAGAAAATCAGCGCCAGCGGAGACCAAAGGCGCTGCATTCTCTAGCTTGATGCCGCCAATCGCCACGCAGGGCAGGGTGAGGAACATCTGACACCAGGTCAGCACTTCCGGGTCCGCTGGGCTCGTATTGGCTTTGGTCTGAGTCGGATAGAACGCCCCAAATGCAACATAGTCGGCGCCGGCTTCACCCGCGATCATGGCTTGGTGGCGAGAGTTTTTGCACGTCGCGCCGATAATCATATCCTCGCCGACAATGCTGCGCGCCTCGGCAATATCCATATCGTCCAGGCCAAGATGGACGCCATCAGCTTCCAGCGCGCGGGCGAGCTGCGGGCTGTCATTGATGATCAGGGCAATGTGTTCGGCGAGGCAAATCCGCTTCACTGCCTGGGCAAGCTCACGCGTCGCAGCGGTGTCGATCTGATCACCGTCTTTCAACCGGATTTGCAGGCTGGCAACATCACCGCCTTGGATCGCCGCGCGGAATAGATCCACAAAGGCCGGTATATCCGCGATCTGAGGCGGCGTGATCAAATAAAGGCGCGGGCGTTCGCGTTGAGGTTCGGACATGATGGCTCGTTTGCGCGCAACTGGGTGCGTTCGTCAAGAATTTCGATCTGTTCCTGTCAGCCAATTGGCCAGTTTTCGGGCGCTTGGCCCCCAGATCAAGGCTGCGAACCAGGCCGCAGGAAAGGCTAGAACCCAGGCCGGAAACCAACGCGCGCTGAGCCCGCCATCGAGGCCGGTATTCACGATGGTCACGATGAGAGCGACCAAGGCGCTCATGCCTGCAGAAAGCAGCCCAGTGTGTATTAGCCGCCAAAGCAAAGAATCGGGTGTGGAACGCATAGCGCCTCCTGCCATCAACATCCGCCGCTCACCAGACATGAAAAAGGCGGCCCGAGGGAAGAGCCGCCTTTTCCAAACATGTCTTTGTCAGGGATTAGCCTGCGCAAGACGCGTCATAGATGCTGTCAATTGTGCCTGCGAGGAGCGAATCGAAATCGCCATCGCTTTGCTTGGCTGACAGACCTTCTGTGAGGGCGCGAGAGAAGCTGGCAATCATGCCTGTATTCTCGCAGAGGCGGCGATTGGCTTCGTCGCGGCTATAGCCGCCAGACAAAGCGACCACGCGCATCACACGCGGATGATCGACCAGCGTTTTATACTGGTTGCTTTTCTCTGGCAGCGACAGTTTCAGCATAACCTGCTTGTCCGCCGGAACGGTTTCGAGCTGTTTGGTGATTTCAGCGAGCAGAATGTCTTCTGCTTCGGCTTTATCAGCGATCGTGATGTTGATCTCAGGCTCGATGATCGGAACCAGGCCGTGGCCGAGGATCTGCAAGCCAACTTCAAATTGCTGTGCAACGTTGGCTGCGATGCCTTCGGCATTTGCCGCGTGGACGACAGAGCGCATCTTGGTGCCGAAAATACCGTTTGCGACAGCGCGCTCCAGCAGGGCATCAAGTTCTGGCATTGGGTTCATCAGCTGAACGCCGTTTTCTTCCGGGGCGAGGCCTTTGTCGACTTTCAGGAATGGAACCACACCGCGCTTTTCCCAAAGGAATTTTGCGGTCGGCATGCCATCAATCTCGCCGTCCATAGTGCGTTCAAACAAGATTGCGCCCATGACTTTGTCGCCGGTAAAGGCTGGCGACTTCACGATCCGCGCGCGCATTTCGTGAATAAGGCCGAACATTTCTTCGTCGCTTGACCAGGCATCGTCTTCGATCCCGTAAAGCTTCAGTGCTTTCGGCGTCGAGCCGCCAGATTGATCCAGAGCCGCGACAAAACCGTCTTTTTGCGCCGCTTGCTGCGTCATTTGTTGATTCACCATCTTAAAGGTCCCTCTCAAGATAGAAAAAGGGCTGGCAGCTTCTCGCGACCAGCCCGGATTGGTTAGTTGAAATTGAAACTGACACCGCTGTCTTTTTGGTGGCCTCTGCTTCCGCGGTCTTATTCGGCCAGCGGAAGAAGAAAGTCGTTGTCATTTACTTGCCTTTGAGCGCCTCGACACCGGGTAGAGGTTTGCCCTCCATCCATTCAAGAAACGCGCCACCTGCGGTGGAAATGTGCGTAAAGTTCTGCGCGACGCCAGCATGGTTGAGCGCAGCGACAGTATCGCCGCCGCCCGCAACTGCGATCAGCTTGCCAGATTTACAGCGCGCGCCCGCCGCTTGGGCGGCTTGCACGGTGGCTTTATCAAATGGGGTCAGTTCGAACGCGCCCAGTGGCCCGTTCCAGACCAAAGTGTTCGCGGCATCCAGCGCTGAGGCCAGGATCGCAACGGTTTGTGGTCCGGCGTCCAGGATCATTTCATTGTCAGCGACCTCATCGAGGCCACAGGTGCGGTGCTCGGCATTCGCCGCAAAGTCTTTCGCGACAACCACATCCATTGGCAGAAGGATGTCGCAGCCTGCCGCTTTTGCATTGGCTTCGATCTCTTTCGCCGTGTCTGTCAGATCATGCTCACACAAGGATTTGCCGACACTGTGTCCGCGCGCCGCCAGGAATGTGTTAGCCATGCCGCCGCCAATCGCCAGTGCGTCGACTTTGGACACGAGGTTTTTTAGCAGATCGATTTTGGAGCTGACTTTTGCGCCGCCTACGACCGCCAAGACAGGCGTCTTCGGATTGCCAAGCGCTTGGTCGAGGGCTTTCAGTTCGGCTTCCATGAGCAGCCCCGCACATGCCGGGAGGAGGCGTGCAACGCCCTCCGTCGAGGCGTGGGCTCGGTGGGCGGCGGAGAAGGCGTCATTGCAATAGACGTCGCCGAGGCTGGCTAGAAACCCAGCCATTTTCGGGTCATTGGCTTCTTCCATGGCGGAGAAACGTGTGTTCTCAACCAGAATGACCGCATCCGCTGGGGCAGCGTCGATCGCAGCGCGATCTGGCCGTTCAACAAAAGTCACGGGTTTGCCCAGTGCAGCTTCCAGCGCCGGAACCGTGATGCGAAGCGACATGTCCGGGTTCGGCTGACCCTTTGGGCGTCCGAAATGGGCGAGCAAAACAGGTTTGCCGCCCTTTTCGAGGATTTTAAGGATGGTCGGCGCGACTTTATCGATCCGGGTCGTGTCGGTCACGCGCCCGCCATCAACAGGCACGTTGATATCGATCCGGGTGACAACGGCTTTGCCGTCGAGGTCGAGATCATCGAGGGTCTTGAAGTCGGCCATCAAGTCCAATCCTTACAGGAATTTCGCCATAGCGAGTGCGGTGTCGCTCATCCGTGTCGCGAAGCCCCACTCATTGTCGTACCAAGACAGGACACGAACCAATGTGCCGTCGGTGACGTTTGTGCCGTCAGCAGCGAAGGTTGAACTGTGTGCATCATGGTTGAAGTCAGCGCTGACCAGCGGCGCTTCTGAATAACCAAGGACACCTTGCATTGGACCTTCTGATGCCGCTTTGATCGCAGCGTTGACTTCTTCGACGGTGGTTTCACGGCCAGCGTCAAATACGAGGTCAATCATTGAAACGTTTGGCGTTGGGACACGAACAGCTGATCCGTTCAGTTTGCCGGCCAGTTCTGGCAGCACCAGGCCGACCGCTTTCGCAGCACCTGTCGATGTTGGGATCATAGAGCTCGCCGCAGCACGTGCACGGTAGAGATCTTTGTGCATGCGATCCAAGGTCGGCTGGTCGCCAGTATAGGCGTGCACGGTGGTCATGTAACCGCGCTCAATTCCGACCGTGTCGTTCAGAACTTTTGCGACAGGCGACAGGCAGTTTGTGGTGCAAGACGCGTTTGAAACGACGGTGTCGTCCGCAGTCAGTGTGTCGTCATTGACGCCGAATACGATGGTTTTGTCAGCGCCGCTTGCTGGGGCTGAGACCAGAACGCGCTTGGCGCCAGCTTCGAGGTGCGCCGACGCAGTCTCTTTCGCGGTGAAGATGCCAGTACATTCAAAGGCAATGTCGACACCCATTTCGGCGTGTGGAAGCTCCGCAGGGTTGCGGATGGCTGTACACTTGAACGCACGGTCACCGACGCGGATGAGATCACCGTCGACGGTCACGTCCTGGTTCAGCTTGCCATGTACTGTATCATATTGAAGCAGATGCGCGTTGGTTTCGACAGGACCGAGATCGTTGATCGCAACGACTTCGATATCCTTGCGGTCATGCTCGATGATAGAGCGCAGGACCAAACGACCGATACGGCCAAAGCCGTTGATTGCGACGCGAACAGCCATAGTGAAACCTCTTTTGCCAAGATGCTGAATTTTGTGCGGTCTTTAGACGCAAGATTGGCGCCAGTCCACCGTGTCAGGAGCGCGCATCTCATCTGATTACGCTGTCAGTGTAGCGTCTCTATCAAGTCGAGGAGTTTGTCTCTTCGATTAGTGCTCTTCGAGCGAGATTCCATGACCCGAAAGAAGGCGCAGGATGGCGTAGAGAAGCAAACCTGCCGGTCCGAAGACATACGATCCCAGAATGCACGGAATGGTTTTCCAGTGCGCAATCTCTCGGCGCTGCGCGTCGCGGGCAATCCAAGCGCCGACGAACAGATCGAAGACCAGATAATGAGACCACCCGACCAGAACGCCATTTGGATGATCAAATAGGGCCTGGACGCCGCTGAAAGAAAAGCCAGCATCCGGGTCAGAGAGTCCAAACGCCATCGCGCCAATTAACAGCGTTGTATAGACCCCGCCGAGAATGACCGGCCAGAGCATCGAGTGCACGGCCGCTTGGGTGATTTTCGCGCGCGGCAGAAAGATCAAGAGCACCCAAGCTGGCATGACCAAGGCATTGATGATGAGAAATCCGGTGTCCCAGGTCACTCTATTTTTCCTTGTTTTGCGTGTCTTCCGGCTGGTTCATCCAATCGGTGAACTGTTCCCAATCGATCCATGTCTTCTTTTTACGTCTGAGCTTTTGCCAGAAGCGACGTCGTTCGGGGGTTGGAAGGGGTTGCAGGTTTTCCAGGAAGGCGAGCGCCACAGATCGCCAACTATACCCCTCCGCATAGGTACGGCAGGTGTTGCGATCGAGCTCGAGACAGGCTTTGGCGCCCGCAGCAAGGTCACCGCCAATTGGTGTGATCGTGCCTGCGTCTGACCCAGGGATGACATCTTTTGGTCCGGTGGCTTCATAAGCTGCGACGGGCGTTCCGGAGGCCATCGCCTCCAGCACCACCAGGCCGAACGTATCGGTCAGGCTTGGGAAGACGAAAACGTCGGCGCTCGCATAATAATTGGCGAGGTCTTCCCCAAATCGTGCGCCAAGGAAGTGCACTTCCGGGTATTTCTTTTTCAATCCTTCCAGCGCAGGACCATCGCCGACCACGACTTTTGAGCCGGGTAGGTCCAGCTCGACAAAGGCCTCAATATTCTTTTCGACGGCAACTCGGCCGACATTTAAGAAAATTGGCCGAGGCAATCCCCCGAACGGGTCATTCTCAGCGCCGGCCTCGATCCGCCGTGACGGGTGAAACAATTCAGTGTCCACGCCGCGCGTCCAGGCTACGAGGTTGATAAACTCTTTGGCGCGAAGTTCTTCGACCATGCTGGGCGTCGGGACCATGACTTTGCCGGAATATTTATGAAACCAGCGCACGAAACTGTACCCAGCGGCGGTTGGAACCGGCAGGCGCGCCGACACATATTCTGGAAACCGCGTGTGATAGGCCGTCGAGAAGGGGTGCTTGATCTTCAAACACATCTTGCGACCCGCCATACCCAGCGTGCCTTCGGTAACAATATGAATGGCGTCTGGCTCGAAGGATTCAAACCGCTC
>JALUWJ010000209.1 GCA_027019605.1 Henriciella sp.
CCGTAATTCTCGATCCCACTGATGAAGCTGTTCCGGTAAGTCGGCAAATTACGCCGCGCACTGGACAGGTCTCAGGGGTGGTTGGCTTAATGGATATTCGCAAGCCACGCGGCGATGTCCTGCTTGATGAGCTTGAACGCTTGTTGAGCGAACGCATGCCGGACATTGAAGTCCGACGCTATGCAAAGCCGACCTTCGCCAAACCGTGTCCCGATGATTTACGGGCACAGATGAAAGCGGAATGTGATTTCGTCGTTGAAGGGTTAGCTGACTGAGGGTCTTGTACGACGTGCAGTATGCACGACACAGTCTGGTTTGAAATCCAGGGCCTCCCGGCAGTTACGATTGCTTCAAGCGAATTTCACAATGCAGCCGTCACCCAGCGCGAAGCGCTCGGTATGGATGGAGCACGATTTGTCCTCGTTGATCATCCGATTCAGGATGCGAACGATGACGAAATGCGTGCCAAAGCGGTTGCCGTCTATGACAAAGTGGTGGGAGCGCTCACCGACTAGGGCATAGCCAAACCGATCTTCATCAGCCCGGTCGCAAGATCGGGCTGATTGCGTTTTATGCCGGGATCTGCGACCGGATAAGGATAGAAAGGACGCCCCGCCCGTGCACGCTCACCGCCCTCTTCCAATCACGCGCGATCTCGTTTTGCTGGGCGGCGGGCATGCGCATGCGCTGGTCCTAAAGAAATGGGCAATGGCGCCCCTGCCCGGCGCGCAGGTCACGATTGTGAACCCGCAGGTCAAAGCCCCCTATACAGGGATGCTGCCGGGCTTTGTCGCTGGGCACTATCAGCGAGACGAACTCGACATCGATCTCGTCCAACTGGCACGGCAGGCTAATGCGCGCTTGGTCATCGATCATGCGATTGGGATTGATCTCGAGCAGAAAACCATAAAGCTCAGCGCCGCCGCCGACCTCGCTTTCGACACGCTCTCGATCGATATAGGGATCACGTCGAAATTGGTGGACCTAACAGGCGCCGACGAGCACTTAATTCCCGCCAAACCACTTGGCGCATTTTCGAAAGCCTGGAGCGCTCTCATGCAGCGCGCGAAGACCGAAGACTTCACGCCTGAAATCGCCATACTTGGCGGCGGTGTTGCCGGTGCTGAGCTCGCCTTGGCGATGGCATTCCGCCTCAACCGAGATCTCCCTGGACGTGGCCGTGTCCGGCTGGTCGAAGCGAGCAGTGACATTTTAGCAGAGCTGCGTCCACCGGCCCGCAAAACCTTGATCCGAGAACTCGATGCTGCGAATGTCGAGATCGTCTTGAACACGCGGGCGACGAAAGTTTCTGAGCGCGGCGTACACACGGCTTCAGACGGCGCCCTGATTGAAGCGAACTTCATCGTCAGCGCGGCCGGGGCTCAGCCGCATGCATGGCTTGAAAATACCGGGTTGCAGCTGAGCGATGGCTATATTGCGGTTGATGAAACGCTGCGGGCAATTGGATCGCCAGGTATTTTTGCTGCCGGAGACTGCGCGCACCTGACACACGCGCCGCGTCCGAAAGCCGGCGTGTTTGCGGTTCGCCAAGCGCCGATCCTCTACGCCAATTTGCGAGCGGACCTGTCGGGAGGATCGACGCGGCCCTACAAGCCTCAGAAAGACTATCTCAAGCTGATCTCGACCGGCCGCAAATCCGCCGTGACGGACAAATGGGGGATCGGCCTATCCGGGGAATGGGTCTGGCGGTTGAAGGATCGCATCGATCAGAAATTTATGGATCAGTTTCGAACCCCAACGGCGATGCCGCATCCAACGCTCCCGCCAACCATCGCAGATGGCGTGTCAGAGTATATGCAGCAAAACGAAAACCCTTGCGGAGGCTGCGGCGCGAAACTTGGACAGGCTGCGCTCACCAAAGGGCTCGGGTCAGAGTCTGACAGTATGGAAGACGCCGCAATCATCGGCGCGGGTGCCCAGGCTCGAATACTCAGCACGGACCATCTAAGAGCTTTCAATGCCGATCCATACGTGCTCGCGAAGATCGCAGCGATACATGCGCTCGGCGATGTCTGGGCGATGGGCGCCACACCCGACGCCGTGCTCAGTCAAATCATCCTGCCGCCACTTTCAAACGCCAAACAAGCGAACATGCTAAGAGAGATCACCACCGGGGCGCGCGAAGTCGTTGAAGCGAGCGGCGCACAGATTGTCGGTGGACACACGAGCAGCGGCGCTGAACTGACAATTGGATTTACGGTGTCCGCGCCGTCCGGGACGAAGAATATTCGTCAGTCTGGCGCGCAGAATGGCGACATCATTGTTCTCACCAAACCAATCGGCACAGGCGTGTTGCTCGCAGCCGAAATGCGCCAATTGGCGGACGGCGACGATTATCTCGAAACACTTGAGACTATGCTGCATCCGCAAGCGAGAGCGTCATCCCTACTCGCCTCCGCAGCCACAGCGATGACCGACGTCACAGGATTTGGGCTCGCAGGGCACCTTTTGAACATCCTGGACGCCTCGAACGTGTCCGCGGTATTGGAAGGCCGAAACATTCCGGTCCTATCGGGCGCCTTGCATCACGCTGCCAATGGCATTCGCTCGACGCTCTGGAGCGCCAATAGGACCCAAGCGTCGCGTGTGAGCATGACAGATGGCCCGCTCAAGGATTTGCTTTTTGATCCTCAAACCTGCGGTGGTTTGCTCGCAACTATTCCCGCCGCCCACTCCGAGAACATCCTGGCAAAGTTCGAAGAATTCGGTGAGCCGATATGGCAGATTGGAAAAATCGCGAGTGGCGCCCCGACGATCAAAACTGTTTGAACCGAACCGGTCCCTGTTTGAACGAAAATGACTTGGCAGTTCAGCAGTTTAGTTGCATTTAGAACCATCATCTAAAAAGCGGTCTTGTCTCATGTCCCAACCCAATCCTGTTTCGACGATTTCAAAGATAGATTGGGACGAGCTCGACGCCCAAAAGTTTGCTGACGAAGAAGCGCTGATTGCTGATTTGCTTGCCGCTGCGCCACTCACCGAAGGTCAACGTAGAAGCGCAGTTCGCATCGGCCGCGACCTGGTGACGAAAGCCCGCGCGACCGGCCGCAAAAAAGGCATGATGGAAAGCTTCCTAGAGGAGTTTGGGCTTTCAAACTCAGAAGGCTTGGCACTGATGTGCCTGGCCGAAGCGCTGCTTCGCGTGCCAGATGCCGAGACCCGCGATGACCTGATCGCAGAGAAAATCCGCTCAGGCGATTGGGGCGCACACAAGGGCCAATCAGATAGCTGGTTGGTGAATGCTTCGACTTGGGGATTGATGCTGACAGGCCGGGTCATTGGCGCTCCCCGCGATGCCCTCAAGGGCGCCGGTAAGTTTGTTCAAGGCCTGATCAGAGAAAGCGGCGAGCCCGTCATCCGCGCTGCGATGATGCAGGCCATGCGGATCATGGGCGAGCAATTCGTTCTCGGTCGCGATGTCGACGCTGCCCTAAAACGCGGCAAGCGCATCGTATCCTCCGGTCAAGCTGCGCATTTCAGTTTCGACATGCTGGGCGAAGGCGCGCGAACACAGGCGGACGCTGATCGTTACTATGAGGCCTATTCAAGAGCGATCGACCAGGTTGCAAAACATAAGGATCCCAAACTTGCGCCTGAAGCGTCTAGCGGTGTGTCGGTAAAACTGTCCGCGCTGCATCCGCGCTATGAGGCGGTCAATGAAGTGCGCGTGATGGAGGAGCTCTATCCGCGTTTGAAAGCCCTGTGTGAACGCGCGGCGGCCACCAATATGCACCTCTGCCTGGACGCGGAAGAAGCGGACCGTTTGGTGATTTCGCTCAAACTTTTAGAGCGCTTGACCACGGAACCGTCTCTCAAAGGGTGGGAAGGTTTGGGCCTCGCCGTCCAAGCCTATCAAAAGCGCTGTGGCCAGGTCATTCAGGACCTGATCAAACTCGCTCGGACATCCGGCATGCGCCTCATGATCCGGCTTGTGAAAGGCGCCTATTGGGACAGCGAGATTAAACACGCCCAAGTGTCAGGTTTCCCGAATTTTCCGGTTTTCACCAACAAGCAGAACACTGACCTGAGCTATATCGCAAATGCCAAGGCTATGTTGGCGGGATCGCCTGCCATCTACCCGCAATTCGCGACTCACAATGCTCACACCTATAGCGCGATTGAGCTTTTGGCCGCAGATGCCGGTGTCGGAGATTACGAGTTCCAGCGCCTGCACGGCATGGGCGAAGCCCTGTTTGACGCAGCCGATGCAGGTAACAAAGTCCGGATTTACGCCCCGGTTGGTGCGCATGAAGACCTGCTGCCTTATTTGGTCCGCCGTCTGCTCGAAAACGGCGCGAACACAAGTTTCGTACACGCGTTCCTGGATCCAGACGTTCCGGTCGAACATGTTGTCGAAGATCCGATTTCGAAAGTTGAAATCGGCCCGCGCCGGCACCCGCGTATTCCCACGCCGCCGCGCCTGTTTGGCCCTGAGCGAAGCAATTCTAACGGGCTCGACCTCTCTCAGTTAAGCGCTCGGCATGACATCGCAGCCGCGATGAAAGACATGCGAAACCGCCCAGTTATTGCAGCCGGACCGATTGTGTCGGGCACGCCTGAAACGGAAGATGGTGCGGACATTATTTCACCTGTTGATGGCACCCGGATTGGCACCTGTGTCGAAGCTTCAGAAGCGAAGATCAACCAATCGCTCACCGCCGCCACAGAGTTTCAAACAACATGGGACCGCCAAGGCGGAGCGGCCCGCGCCGACATCTTGCGCGCCATGGGCGACGCACTTGAGGACAATGCCGCGCGACTGATCGCGCTGATGGCGCGCGAAGCCGGAAAAACCCTCACGGACGGCGTCGATGAAGTTCGCGAGGCGGTCGATTTTTGCCGCTATTATGCGGCGCAAGCAGAAGCCGAATTCGAAGGCGCTGTCCGATTGCCAGGACCATCGGGTGAAACCAATCATCTGCAACTGCATGGGCGCGGCGTGTTCGCTTGCATCAGTCCTTGGAACTTCCCACTGGCAATCTTTACTGGCCAGATCGCTGCCGCATTGGCGGCGGGAAACACCGTTGTCGCGAAACCTGCAGAACAAACACCATTGATCGCTTTTGAAGCGGTCCAGCTGTTTCAAGCCGCTGGGCTTCCGGCTGACGCGCTGCACCTCCTCCCTGGTCGCGGGGAAACCGTTGGCGCGGCACTGACAAATGATCTCCGCGTGTCGGGTGTCTGCTTCACCGGCGGCACATCAACCGCCCGCCTGATCAATCAAACGCTCGCCGGACGAGATGGCCCGATCATTCCATTGATTGCCGAAACCGGCGGATTGAACGGTCTCTTCGTCGACACCACAGCTTTGCGAGAGCAGGTCATTGACGATATTATCGTCTCAGCCTTCGGATCAGCCGGGCAAAGATGTTCGGCGCTGCGCGTCGTGTTCTTGCCACACGACACAGCTGACCATCTGATCGACGGCTTGAAAGGCGCAATGGATGAGCTGTCGCTTGGCGACCCCGGCCTGACGCACACGGATATTGGGCCGGTGATCGACAAGGAAGCGCACGAGATTCTGGAGCGCCATCTCGCGAAAATGTCGGGCGATGCCAAGCTGCTACACCAGATCAAAGCCCCCGCCACAGGAAGCTTCTTCGGTCCGGCTTTGATCGAGCTCAACGGTCTTGAGCAAATTGATCACGAGACGTTCGGCCCGATCTTGCATGTCTTGCGCTATGATCCTGACAATATTGCTGAAGTGGGCGCGAAGCTGGCTGCCAAAGGCTACGGACTGACCCTCGGTGTCCATTCGCGGCTTGAACGTTTCGCAGACGCCGTCCAGAACGCCGTGCCGACCGGGAATTGTTACGTTAATCGAACGATGATTGGCGCCGTTGTCGGCGTGCAACCGTTCGGAGGGGAAGGCCTCTCGGGGACAGGCCCCAAGGCTGGCGGACCGCACTATCTGCACCGCTTTGCCACCGAACGCACCGTCACAGTCAACATCACGGCCCAAGGTGGTGACCCTGAATTGCTGAGCCTGTAATCAGCCTAGCGCTGGTATTTGATGAACTGGGTTTTACGCGCGATGCGGTCATAGAGTAGCCGCGCCGCGTGATTGTCGTCTGCTGTATTCCAGTAGACGACCGGACACCCGGCATTGTCAGCAGCGGCGTAAACAGCCTCAATCAAAGCGCGTCCGACGCCTTTCCCGCGAACGGACGGGTCGGCGAATAAGTCTTGCAAGTAGCAGACATTTTCAATGCGCCAGCAATGGCGATGAAACATAAAATGCACGAGCCCGACTGCTTTGTCTCCGTCCCAGGCAAGCAGAGCATTGGGCTCATACTCGCCTGCGGTCAGCATGCGTTGAAACGTTGATTGATATACCGCCTCATCCACCTGCGATTCGTAGAATTCAAGATACCCCGTCCAGAGCTCTCGCCAGACAGCTTCGTCTTGCTCAGTTAGGGCTCGAATTTCGATCGACATTATTGCCTCCGCTATGGGAAGAGCGCTTGCAGCCCTGCAAGGCCGAGCGTTTCGTCCCATCCCATCATCAAATTGAGGTTCTGGATCGCCTGCCCCGAAGAGCCTTTGACCAAATTGTCGATCACGGCAATCACCACGACACGGCCTTTAACACGATCAGGATAGACCGCGATCCGGCAATTATTGGTGCCGCGAACGTGCCGCGTGTCCGGCGTTGGTGAGCCGAGGGGCAAGACCGAAATGAACGGCGCATCAGCATACTTCGCCTCAAGCGCCGCCTGGATTTGGTCGACATCGCCGCGAACATGACAGGTCACCAGCTCGCCGCGAGTCATCGGGATCAGGTGCGGCGTGAAGGTTACGCCGATATCGGACCGCCCCGCTTGCAGATTAAGTTCTTGCTCGATCTCTGGGGCGTGGCGGTGTGTTCCAACGCCGTATGCGTGCAGGCCTTCAGCTGCTTCTGAGAAGAGATTTCCCTCTTTCAAACCGCGCCCTGCCCCGGACACGCCGGACTTGGCGTCGATGATGACACTGTCGGGATCGATGTCGCGAATGATCGGGAGCAGCGCTAACAAGCTGGCGGTTGGATAGCATCCAGGGCACGCGACCAGCGTCTCGCCCTTCAACTCTTCGCCGCGCCATTCCGGCAAGCCATATTTTACCCTCGCCGTGCGTTCGGCGTTTAAATGCGGACGTCCATAAGTCTGCGCGTACAAGTCCGCATCGCGCAGACGATAATCGGCTGAAAGATCGATGGTTTTAACATGCGCGGGCAGCGTCTCAATTAAGTCTTGGCTGGTGCCGTGCGGCAAGCACCCGAACGCCACGTCGACCTCATCCCAAGCGACGTCTTCGGCTTTGACGACTGGAAGATCGGTGGGCCCGGCCAAATGTGGAAAGATCTCTGATAGCTGTTTGCCCGCAAGGCTGTGGCCCGTTGCGGCAACGGCATCGACATGCGGGTGACCGGCGAGCAGGCGTACAGTTTCAGCCCCGGTATAGCCGGAAGCCCCTAAGACTGCCGCTTTAAGTGATGCTTGAGCTTTCATGGTCAAACCTCTCTTCCAAATACGAAAAAGGCGCCCGTTAAGAGCGCCTCAATCACGTGTTCTTTTAAACCGTAACGCTTAGCGCTTAGAGAATTGGAAGCTACGACGGGCTTTCGCACGACCGTACTTCTTACGCTCAACAACGCGTGGGTCACGTGTCAGGAAGCCGAATGGCTTCAGCGTGCGACGCAGTTCTGGTTCGAAGTTGACCAGTGCGCGGGCAATCCCGTGACGAACCGCACCAGCTTGACCAGACAGGCCAGAGCCTTTGACAGTCGCGATCACGTCATACTGTGTACGGCGATCAGCTTCGATCAGGGGCTGCTCAAGCACCATACGCAAAACTGGGCGAGCAAAATACTCGTCCTGGTCTTTGCCATTGATGGTAATCTTGCCAGAGCCTGGCTTCAGCCAAACGCGTGCAGTTGCAGACTTACGACGACCGGTGCCGTATGAACGACCATGCTCGTCGATCTTTGGTTCAGCAGTGATTGGCTCCAGCTCAACAGCGGCGCCTTCACCTTCGGTGACGTTTTTCAGGTCTTCGAGGGATTGTGCAGTCTCAGCCATGCTTAGGCGACCTTCGTGTTTTTGGTGTTCATAGACGCGAAGTCGACCGCTTCTGGGCCTTGCGCCTCGTGTGGGTGCTCAGCGCCAGCATAGACACGCAGTTTCTTGAACTGCTTGCGAGCCATGGCGCTTTCTTTTGGCAGCATACGCTTCACAGCGAGCTCAATCGCGCGCTCTGGGAAGCGACCACCAAGAATCTTGCCGGCAGTCGTCTCTTTAATACCGCCCGGGTGACCCGTGTGACGGTAGTAAATTTTATCGCTCAGCTTGTTGCCAGTAAATTTGGCTTTCTCAGCATTGACGATGACAACGAAGTCACCTGTGTCAATGTGAGGCGTGAAGTCAGCGCGGTGCTTGCCACGCAGACGTTTAGCGACGTAGGAAGCAAGACGACCCACCACGACATCGGTCGCGTCGATGACGATCCATTTGTTCTCAACGTCGGCAGGTGCGTTATATGTTTTCATTGCTCCGCCGGAGCCTCTCATTCGGAGTTATTGGATAATGTTCAAGCGCCCGCATCTACGCGCCGCGAAACGCCTTGTCAACGCGCCTTCGGCCCTGACCCTGCTTTTACTTGCCGCAGCTTGTAGCCCTGGGGATGTCCCTGTGGAAACAGATGCCGTCGACACCCCCGTAGATACTATCGAAACGCCGGATTCTGAAGGCCTGACTTTACCAGCGGTTTGGCAAACAAATGATCTCGGCAGCCCAATTAAAAGCATCGG
>JALUWJ010000210.1 GCA_027019605.1 Henriciella sp.
TCTTGAACGAGGACGCCCCTGACGTGGTGAACGCGAAACTCGATTTCGATCCGATCGACAAATTCCTCTGGGCGAGAATGCAATATGCGGCCTCTTTCAATGGTGGAGAGCCGTTTGAACCTGGCGGTTACCTCACCGATTGGTGGACAGATGAGAGCCTACGCGTGATCGAGGCCAACAAGCATCATCCTTTCTTTCTGTATCTCGCGCATTGGGCGCCGCACACACCTCTGCAAGCTACGCAAGCTGACTATGACGCGGTTGGCGATATCGAGCCCCATCGCGAACGCGTTTACGCTGCCATGATCCACGCGCTCGACCGCAGCGTTGGACGCGTGATGGACAAGCTGGAAGCTGAAGGCCTAGCGGAGAATACGATTATCGTCCTGAGCAGCGATAATGGCGGTGCAGGCTATATCGGCCTGCCTGAGGTTAACGCCCCGTTTCGCGGTTGGAAGATTACACTTTTCGAAGGCGGCATCCGCGTCCCGATGTTTGTGAAGTGGCCCGCCAAAATTGCGCCAGGCACCGTCGTCGATACGCCGGTAGCCCATATCGACCTCCTGCCCACCTTGGCTGCGGCCGCCGGGGTGAGCCTTCCGAGCGATCTCATAATCGATGGCCAAAACATCCTGCCGGAAGCCACGGGTGAAGGCGTAATCGAACGCCCGAATGACGCTATTTTCTGGTCTTCGGGGACATACCGGGTTGTTCGAGCGGCAGATTGGAAACTCCAGCATGACGCAAGGCAGGACAAAACCTGGCTGTTCAACCTGGCCACCGACCCAACCGAGCAAACCAATCTGGCCGAGACACAGCCTGAAAAGGTTGCGGAGTTGAAAGCCCTGATTACGGCGCACTATACAGATGCCGTGGAACCCCTATATCCGCACAAGATCACCAGTCCTATTTTGATCGATAAAACTGTCGATCAAATGCCCACCGCGCAGGACGAATTTGTTGTTTGGCCGAACTGAAGACAGAAAGTTTGCAACTTTGAGCACTGCCACCAAAAAAAACACCCCTTGGCCGAAATCCGAAGTCGAGACGGTTGATGGCCGGCGACAGCGCAGCGACCGGAGTCGTCGCCGCATCGTCGAAGCTTTGTTTGATTTGATTTCAGAAGGCAACATGTCGCCAAGCGCGGTGAACGTAGCCGAACGGGCAGATGTCGGGCTCCGCACGGTTTTTCGTCACTTCGAAGACATGGACAGCATCTATGATGAGATGACGGAAAAGCTCTTGGCTGCGATCATGCCGAAGGTGGAAGCGCCGTTTCAGGCAACGACTTGGCGAGAACGCCTGATGGAATGCGTCGACCGCCGCGCTGAAGTGTATGAGGAAGTTTTCCCAATGCGGGTCAGCATGATCCTGCGCTATCATCAGTCAGAGTTTATCCAGGAACAGTATAAGCGAGACATCGCGCTCGAGCGCTCCACCTTGAAAGCAATCCTGCCAGAGG
>JALUWJ010000211.1 GCA_027019605.1 Henriciella sp.
CGTTGCGGTGTCTTGAACTCCAGAGCTAATGTCCTCTTTTGATGCTGTGGACGGCGTGCCCCACCCAGCTCTGCTGAGCTGGTAATGTGAAGGTATCCACACCGCCAACATTAGGAGCACGCCTATGGATAAGAGTATCACAGTTATTGGCTTAGATTTAGCCAAGTCGGTTTTTCAGGTTCACGGGATCAACGCAGAGGGTGAGGTTGTCGTCCGCCGCAAACTGAGCCGGTCGCGAGTCCTCGCCTATTTCAATCAATTGGAACCGTGCCTGGTCGGCATGGAAGCCTGCGCCACAGCGCACTATTGGGGCCGCGAGCTGAGGGCACTCGGGCATAATGTGAAGCTGATGCCCCCGCAGTTCGTGAAGCCGTATCTCAAGAGCCAGAAGAACGATATGCGCGATGCAGAAGCGATCTGCGAAGCGGTCACGCGGCCCACGATGCGGTTTGTGCCGATCAAAACACCAGACCAACAAGCGCTGCTTGCTCTGCATGGTGTTCGTGATCATTGGGTGCGTTTATCGACCCGGCTGATCAACACACTACGGGGTTATCTGGCTGAGTTTGGTATCGTCGCTGCCAGAGGTCGGATGGGTGTTGAAGCCATCCTCGACACGCTGGCTGACGATCAGGATGAGCGCATCCCCGATCTGGCGCGGGAATGTCTACGTCCACTCGCCAGCGAGCTTCGACATGTAAAGCGGCAAATCCTGGAAATGGACCGCAAGATCCTTAAGGCCCACAGAGCCAACTCCATCTGCCAGCGGCTGGAAACGATACCGGGTGTCGGGCCGGTCATCGCAACGCGTGTGGTTGCCGAGGTTCCCGATCCGAAGATCTTCAAATCGGGTCGCGCGTTCTCCGCCTGGGTCGGGCTTGTACCCAAACAGCATTCCAGCGGCGGGCGAGATCGGATGGGGCGGATCACCAAAACGGGGAACCCAGAGCTGAGGCGCTTACTGGTCGCTGGCGCGATGTCGATGATCATCCGAGCGAAACAGCTCGGCTTCACTAAGCATCCATGGCTCAGCCGTCTGCTGGAGCGCAAACCGATGATGGTGGTTGCGATCGCCATGGCCAATAAGATCGGCCGCATGATCTGGGCCCTCATGGTCAAAGGAGAGAAGTTCAATCCGGCAAAACTGATGCCGGCATAAAGTCGCCGCGCTGATCAGGCGCAAACGAAATTGGTGAGAGCATAAGGAGGTCATGCAGAACCGGAGTTTCTGACAAGTGAGGACAATCCACACGCGAGCAAGCACCCTAAAGTGCGGCCTTTTGTAAGGAACCTCATCTTGCGGAACGCATGATGGCCAGCGGCATCTGAAGTCCGCTCTAACAGGCCGAACAGATGCCCGCTAACGGCCAACCTGCAGATGACCAACTAAAATCTCTTGCCAAGGGGGCGCCGTCCACAGATGCTCGCCATGCCGCCTACTTCAATCAGC
>JALUWJ010000212.1 GCA_027019605.1 Henriciella sp.
CCGCCATTTGCCGGTGGTCCGCCGCTGCCGCCGGTTTGGCGGAAGCGTAATTGAAAGTTCGCGTGCAGGGCGCCAAGGGGCAGGTCCAGGCTGACATTGGTGACTTCACCATTTGGATCGGCGCCAAAAAGCGTTTCAATCGGGATCCAATTTGATCCGGCGTCCAAATATTCGAAGACGAAATCCTCTCCGGTGTCGACGTCTTCACTGAACGCATCGAGCCCTTGGCGAAGCCACGCGGTCAAGGTTGCGCCAGTGGCGGCAGAGAGGTCAATTACTGGGCCGGTAATGGTGACGACATCACCGCGTGTGAACGCCGAGCAAGCCCCTGATTCGGAGGTCTGGGTGCCTGTTCCAGTCAGATTGGTATCCGACACGGTCCAGGTTGGCGCGAGGGTGCTGCAGCCAGCGCCATCGTCAAAATTATCTTGCAGCAGAATATCGCCTGGAGCCGCAGAAGCGGCGCCCATGCCAAGCGCGCAGGCGGCTAAGCCAGCCAGGAAATGATAACGACCCCTCGTCATGCATTGGCAATAGCGCGCCCGTGTTTACACTGGTTTAAGATCGCCGATCCAATGCGGAGCCAAATCCATGCGAGCCTTTCTTGTTTTGATTTTTTCGATCGCCCTTGCGCCGCTCGCGTCTGCCCATCCAGAGACGCCGACCGAAACCACCTATCTCGGCAATGAAGGGATCATGGTCAGTGATGGCCATACGACGATCCTGTTTGACCCGCTTTTTCCGAATGGGTTTGGGACTTATCAATTGGTGCCCGAGGAAACACGACAGGCCTTAATGGCGGGCGAAGCGCCGTTTGAAAGTGTCGACGCGATTTTCATCAGTCACATGCATCCCGATCATTTCTCCGTCGATGAAGTGATCAAGTATCTCGAGGATCATCCGCGGGTTAGGGTCTACGTGCCGTCACAGGCGGCAGATTGGATGCGCGAAGAAACGGAGAGTGAGGAGATTTTCGATCGCGTGGTCGCGATGCCGCTGGCCTATCAGGATGCGCCGATCAGCTTTCAGGAAGGCGGGCTGACAATTGATGTTGTCCGTATTCCTCACACGGGCTGGCCTGGCCGGGCGGAGGTCTCCAACCTGGTTTGGCGAGTCACGCTCGCCGACGGGATCACGGTGATGCATCTAGGTGATGCCGACCCGAATGATGAACACTTCGCGCCCTTAGAGGCGCACTGGCAGGCCACGCAAACCCATACCGCCTATACGCCCTATTGGTTCTTTGGCATGGGCGATGGGCAGCTTATCCTGGACGAGCGCCTCAATGCGGCCCGGGCGACCGGCATCCATGTGCCGCTGATCTTGCCGCCAGACTTAGTCATTTCCGGCGCTGATTTCTTCCATGAGCCCGGTGAAACACGGACTTTAAAACCGGATTCAGAGGAATGAAGCAGATCGAGCTTTCCCCCGACCAACGCCAAC
>JALUWJ010000213.1 GCA_027019605.1 Henriciella sp.
TGCAGGATCGCGGCCAACACGTCAAGCGGGCATAAGGTCATGGGGACAGATATGCGCAGTCTGCCTCAACAGATGCGATGTTGAGGCGCCTTAATCCACGATTGAATAATTAAAACTGACCGAGATCCGAGCCTCTTCGGTTTGGCTTGTCAGGACTTCGTGTCGAAGCCAGCTTTCCCACATCAAAACATCGCCGGGTGTGGGTGTTCGATAGGCAAATCGTGCCGCGGCTTCAGGTGCGTCTGTCTTTAAGGGCGGCGCTGCCATCATCATTGCGAGGCGCGGATCTTCGAATTTGATCGCGCCTGCTCCAGCGGGCGTCGCGACATAACAAGTTCCGGAAATCACGCTGTTTGGGTGGATATGCCCAGAGTGATGTCCGCCTTCCCCCAGGATATTGATCCAAAGACTGTCGCAGTTCAGTCGCGCTGTCCCGAGATCCCAATATCGCGCTTCCGCAAACTGATATGCAAAATCATCGAGTTGCTGGACCAACTCCGCAAAGGCGGGCGCTCTCATCGGGAGGTCATCCAAGGAGGCATAGGACGTGTAACCGGGATAGCCTTCTCGCTCACACCAATCATGGCCAGCTTGATCGCCGTCTTCGATCATCCAGCAGGCGTCGAGGAGGTCGTCGAGCAATCCGCCCGAGGCAAGACGCGTCTGCTGGATATGGCTTGCGAAGAGTGCAGTTTGGGTCATGCCGTTGTCTTAAGCTGGAATTTTTTGGTGACAATATCGGCGCACAGAGACCAAGTTGGCAGAGCCGTTTCTCAACGATCACGTTTGTGTTTTCTGCTTGCTTTATGGCGGAGAGTCTGGTCTGAATATTTTACGGATCGTTCAGTGGTAAGGAGGCGACCATGGCGCAGACCAGGTTTACAGTGAATGGCGAAGATCGCACGGTCGAGACGGACCCGAGTACGCCTCTACTTTGGGTCATCCGCGAGCAGCTGAAGCTCAGCGGAACGAAGTTTGGATGTGGTATCGCGCAATGCGGCGCATGTACGGTGCACTTGAATGGTGAACCGGTGCGGTCCTGCTCAACGCCGTTGGCGGCGGCCGAAGGTGCTGAGATTACGACGATTGAAGGCGTCGCCGCAGAAGATGGCACGAGCCACAAATTGCAAGCCGCCTGGATCGAGCATCAAGTACCGCAATGCGGATACTGCCAATCCGGACAGATCATGTCCGCGGTGGCCCTGCTACGCGACAACCCGGACCCAAGCGATGAGGACATCGACGCCGCGATGCGCGGCAACATTTGTCGGTGCGGCGCTTATGGGCGGATCCGCGCAGCCATCAAATCAGCAGCCAGCGCATAGGGAGATCGATCATGGGAAAGTGGACCCGTAGAGGATTTATTGCAGCTGGGCTCGTGGGCGGCGGTGTATTGGCCGTCGGGGTCGGGATCCGCGAAGGACATCGCGCGCCAAAGCTCGCGCACTTAGTGGCTGACGAAGACGAAACACTGGTCAATGTGTGGGTGAAGCTGGCGCCGGATAACACCGTCACGGCGATCGTTCCGCACAGTGAAATGGGCCAGGGTGTGTTTACGTCGATGACTCAAATGTTGGCAGATGAAATGGACGCTGACTGGGAGAAAGTCACGTTCGAACAAGCCCCTGCGCATGAGGGGTATGCCAACTATCCGCTTGGTCGTGAGTTCCTTTTGGGGGACACGAAAGTTCCTGGTTTCGTGCAGGATTCGCTGAACGGAGGGTTCCTGCGAATCGCTCAATCCATGGGGCTACAGATCACCGGCGGCAGTACAGCTGTTCGCTTTACCGGCATGGGCGGAATGCGGATCGCCGGGGCGGCTGCGCGTGAAATGATCGTCAAGGCAGCGGCCAAAGAATGGAATGTGAAAGCCAGCGACCTTCGCACGCACAAGAGCATGGTCATCCATGAGGCCAGCGGGCGCCAAGCGCCGTATGCAGAGTTCGCAGAGCGCGCTGGCAAGATGTCACCACCAACCCAGCCGAAACTGAAAACCCCGGACGAGTATACCCTGATGGGCAAGTCTCTGCCGCGGTTCGATATTCCATCGAAGACTGACGGCACCGCAGAGTTCGGGATTGATGTCGATCTGCCGGGTATGAAATACGCCGCCGTCATGGGCGCGCCCGTACTTGGGGCGGAAACGGTCAGCATCGACGACACCTATGCGCGCGATATGCCCGGCGTGATCAAAATTTTGGACAAAGGGAGTTTTGTCGCGGTCGTGGCTGACGGGTATTGGCAGGCCGAAAACGCGATCCGCCAACTCGACGTGACGTGGAGCGAAACAGGTGCAGAAACCCTGGATCACGCAGAGATTTTTGCGCGGATGCGATCGGCAATCGATGCGGCAGAAGGCAAAGGTGAAGAAGACGTCGCGATTGGCAATGTGCGCCGTGCCTCAGAGACCGCAGCGCGCGTGTATGAGGCCGAGTATACGGTTCCCTTCCTGGCGCACGCGGCCATGGAACCGTTGAACGCTACAGCTTGGATCCGTGAGGGAAAGATCGAACTCTGGTCTGGATTGCAAAATCCGCTGGCTGTTCGTGATGAGATCGCCGGCGCGCACGATGTGAAGAAGCACGATGTCACCGTTCACAATGTCTTGCTCGGGGGTGGATTTGGGCGTCGCTCGAATCCCGATTACGCGCTCATGGCGGTTGAGATCGCCAAAGAGCTTGATCACCCGGTCAAAATGATCTGGTCGCGCGAGCAGGACACTCAGCAGGATTGGTATCGCCCAGCATCTGTGAGTCGTTTCAGAGCTGGCCTCGACGAAGATGGTATGCCGGTGTCCTGGGACAATATGTTCACCCAGAAACACGATCCACCGGAGGCGTCGCATATTCCATACAAAATCGACAATCAGTTGATCCAGTACACGAATGCGGAGCACCATATTCGGTTCGGGCCGTGGCGATCAGTTGATCACACACAGCATGGTTTCTTCATTGAGAGCTTTGTTGATGAACTCGCTGACCAAGCCGGAATGGATGGCTATGCCTATCGCCGGAAACTTCTCGAGCATTCACCGCGCTATTTGGCGGTTCTCGATGCTGCGGCGAAAGCTGCAGACTGGGGCCGCGACGTGCCAGAGGGACGCGGCCTTGGCATTGCGCTCGTCGACTCGTTCGGGACCGTAGTTGCGCAAGTCGTCGAGGTCGATGTGACGGGCCCTGAACCTCGCGTGGTTCACGTCTGGTGCGCTGCCGATCCAGGATATGCGATGAACCCGGACGGCTTTGTCGCGCAGATTGAAAGTGGTATCATTTACGGCTTAACGGCAGCGCTGTACGGCGAGATCACGATTGAGGAAGGGGCTGTGGTTCAGTCCAACTTCCATGATTATCCAATGCTGCGCATGGATGAGGCACCGCAGATCTCGGTCGAGATCATCAATAGCGGCGCGAAGGTCGGTGGCGGCGGTGAGCCCGGTACGCCGCCAATCGCGCCAGCGCTCGCCAATGCTGTCTTCGCGGCCACCGGCGTACGTGTCCGCAGCCAACCAATCGCCAATTTCAAAGAAGGCTTGTCTTAGATCCGGTCATGAAGGCCGACCTAGCGAGTGAGCGATCTGTGGCCAGATCTTGTGTATAGGGGCGTTGCTCGCGTATGGGATCGGTTCGACCGTTGATCACGCAGGAGTCTAACAAATGACCGACCGTTTTGAGCCGATGACAAAGGCAGAAGTCGTCGCCGCGCAGCGCGCCTGGACGAAATATGTGACGGAGCAGGATGTCGAAAATCTGCTCGAACTGTATGACTTTGGCAGCGCCGATGAGCCGCTTTTGTTTAAGCCAACTCTGGCCGACGTGATTCGCCTGGATCGCGCCGGGGCGAAATCCTATTTTGTTGGCGGAAATCCTGACTATCCGCACGACCATGGGTTTCTGAAGCGCGGCTGGAAAAGCGTTGAGTTCCAAAGCGCCGCGGGCCCAATCCTGAAGGCGGGCGGCCTCGGTTACAAGGATATGGGCCACTACACGTTCACAGATGGCGACGGCAATGCCACGCGCGCCGACTACACGTTTGCCTACCACAAAATCGATGGACGCGTTCTGATCTCGCTCCACCACTCATCATTGACCTGGTTCCCACCGGTCGACGAATAGACTTAGATTTGAAACTGGAAGTGAATGTGTCGAGGGGGATTTCCCCCTCGATTTACATTTGCATGGTCCAGCCTTCGACGCCCATCGCTGCCTGACGAACGGCTTCTGATAGCGTTGGGTGCGCGTGACAGGTGCGGGCAACATCCTCAGAAGAGGCGCCAAACTCCATCGCGATCGCGATCTCGTGGATCATCTCACCAACGCCGACGCCAATCATGTGGGCGCCAAGAATGCGGTCAGTCCCTTCTTCGGCAAGGATCTTCACAAATCCCGCCGTTTCATGATTGGTGCGCGCGCGTGAGTTGGCCATGAAGGGGAATTTCCCCTTCTTATATTTGATACCGGCTTCCTTGAGTTGCTCTTCGGTCTTGCCGATCGTCGCAATTTCCGGATTGGTATAGACCACGCCTGGAACCAGATCATAGTCTACGTGACCGGCTTTGCCTGCGATCAGCTCGGCGACAGCCGCGCCATCATCCTCAGCCTTGTGCGCAAGCATCGGGCCAGCGATACAATCACCAATCGCCCAGACACCAGGAGCGACTTTGAAGTGGTCCGTGGTTTCGATCACACCGCGGCGGTCGGTTTTTCCGCCGACATTCTCCAGGCCAAGACCTTCGGTGTAAGGGCGCCGGCCAACAGCCACGATGACGATATCGGCATCGATCGTTTCTGCATCGCCGCCCGCGGCAGGCTCCATTGTGAGCTTCAGCTTGGTCTTGAGCTTTTCAACACTGGTCACTTTGGTGCCCAGCTTGAAGGTCAGCCCTTGCTTCTTGAACGTCCGCTGCGCCTCTTTGGCGATTTCATTGTCCGTGCCGGGCAGAATGCGGTCGAGATATTCGATAACGGTAACTTCAGAGCCGAGACGCGACCAAACGCACCCCATTTCAAGGCCAATGACGCCGGCGCCAATCAGAACTAGCTTCTTCGGGATCGCTTTCAAGCTTAGCGCGCCCGTGTTTGAAACCACGCGCTCTTCATCAATTTCTATCCCGGGCAGCGTGGACGGCTCTGAGCCGGTCGCGATCACAATATTCTTTGCCGACAGCGTTTGCTTCGAACCATCAGGGGCCGTCACTTCAACTTGGCCCGGTCCCGTGATCCGACCTTTGCCGTGAACGTGATCGACTTTATTCTTTTTCAGCAGAAAGGCGACGCCTTTGGTCAGGCCGTCAACCGCATCTGCTTTTTGCGCCATCATTTGCGCCAGATCGACTTCCACCTTGCCGGTCTTGATGCCCATGGCGGCAAAATCATTCTTGGCGGCGGCATAGTATTCAGAGGCGTGCAGGAGCGCCTTGGATGGTATGCAGCCGACGTTCAAACATGTTCCGCCAAGCGTATCATTCATTTCGATACAGGCTGTTTTCAGCCCCAATTGTCCTGCGCGAATTGCACAATTGTAGCCGCCTGGGCCACCGCCGATGATTACGACGTCATAGGTGTCTGCCATGGGATATTTTGCCTGTTCCAGCTCGCCATTAGAATCTGGCGGCAACCTAGTGTCGTCGTCGGTAATTGCAATCTAAGAAACGCCTTAAGCGCGGCGTAATGTCAGAATAAGTACAGATAGAGCGATCGCAGCCAGCCCGAAAATTACTTCATCAAGCCAGAGGCCCGAATCCGCGCCCGAGGCCGCCATCAGTCCGCCCAATATTCCGAACAGGACAGACCCAATCGCCGCCAGCGTGCCACCGGATTTAAGCTTCAATACGGTGAGCAAACCGCCCAGTGTCATCAGGGCTGTGCTGAGCACCCGGATAATTCCGGTAGGGGGCTCGAACAGGGCGCTTGCCAGATCCCCACCGCGTGACGTGAATGCCAAAATGGCTTCAAGCGCACCCCAGCCGAGCCACAGGCCGAGGCCGAGCATTA
Source organism: Henriciella sp. (assembly GCA_027019605.1). Lineage (GTDB taxonomy): Bacteria > Pseudomonadota > Alphaproteobacteria > Caulobacterales > Hyphomonadaceae > Henriciella. The sequence goes on from JALUWJ010000213.1 coordinate 5,991, forward strand.
CAAGTCCAGCAATTCTTCTCAGCATGTTGGTTTCTCCCCGAGACGCTAATTGTGACGGATTTGTCATGCAATTGCAAACAAAGGCACAATCGGGAAAGACGTTTTAGGGGCAGCTTTGTGGCAGATTATTGGCGACGCTGCCGCGCACGTATTTTTCGCCCCTCTGCGGCGAAGTGTGCACGCTGACGCGCAATCGCGGCGGGGATCGGTCTGCGATAGCGAATTTCGCGTTCTGGCTTCTTCGCAGTTTCAGCCGGGGCTTGCACGTAGATTACCCGCTGCGCGCCGGGCGTCTCCTCTGGAAGGTCTGGCTTTGGGGCCTGCTTGCGGCACAATTCCCAGACCGCAACACCAAGCAGGATCGCACCAGCTGCGGCGCCTGCAACAGCGCCTTCACCGGCGCTTGGGTCTTGCCACCAACCGGGTTCAAAATCGACCAGGAAGACGCACGGAAACCCTGCAACCACACCCATAAAGTACCAAAGCCGGGCGGCGCGCTGTTTATTGCCGAGGCTTAGAGCTGCCGCATAAAAGCACAATGCTGCCAAGAAGTATGGCGCGCCATAGGCAATGCCGAGTTCTCGCCAATTGATACCGCTCAGACCCGCCATCGCGTCATCTTCCAGCACGAAACCTGCAAGCATCATAAGGCTCGGCCAGCGGATCGCGGCCATTGCTCCAAAAGCAAAAGCGATTGCGTATAACGCGATCAGAAGCGCAATCAGTCGTCGTGGCATATTTTCTTAATAGGCCGGTAAAATTGATATGCGATGAATATAGTCGAAGGGATTTGAGCTATGTTCCGACAAAGTCCACCACAGGTGCCAATGGCCCTCATGTTTGGCGGTGTCATACCGTTTGCGTCGTCTGCGGGCGCGATGATTGTCTTGCGCCAAGATCTTGCTTTGCTGAACCTCGCAGCGCTTTGGCTGCTGGTCTATGCAGCAGTGATTTTGAGCTTTCTGGGCGGGGTCCGTTGGGGCGCTGAAATCGCGAAACGGGAGCGGCCACGCTTTGCCGAGCTTGGACCGTCAGTGCTCGGCGCGCTGGTCGGCTGGGGCATTGTCATGGCCGGGTTTCAGCATGGCATGCAGACCTGGATGTTTGCGGCCATGGGCGCTGCGCTGACGCTGCACTATTTCTATGACGTGATATCTCCGGAGCTGCCGCTCTGGTATCGCCGCATGCGGCTGTGGCCGACGCTGGGCGCCGTCCTATCGCTCGCGGCCGCGTATTTCGTGCTTACTCAGCAGGGATAGCCATTCGAGACCGCGGCAGGCTGATGCCTGCAGCTCGGAAACTGAGCGTCGCAAGCATGAGTGACACCACGGCGTTCCAACCCGCCATGGACAAACCATAACGGCCTTTCCAGGGATCATCCATGCAAGACGGCGCGCCTTGGCGTGCATTCAAGTTAGACAGATCAATTGCATCCATATCGACCATATTGGCCGTGCAGCCACTTGGGGCAGGCCAGAACCGGTATTCAACGCCGGCATGGTAAGCCGCGACCACAGCACCGGTGAGAAACACCAGGCCGAGCATAATATTAAACGCCAGGATGAAGCGCGGGTTCTGCCGGATTTGCCATAGCGCAAGCGCCGTCACGGTCATCGCGACCACGGCCCAATAGACTTCACGTTGCCGAAGACATAGCGGGCAGGGGAGCAGCAGCGCAAAGGTTTCAAATGCGTGCGCCGCTCCCAGCATACCGAGCGCCGCGACAAGGGCGATGGCTGGCCACCGCCACGTGTTTAGAAAAGGATCAATACGCTCAAACATCTTCTCTAAAATTGGGCGCCAAGCCTCAAGAGTCCATGCGGCAACCGAGCACGGGGGCTTACGATTCTGTTAGGTGGCGTTTAGCCGAGAACCATGTCTTTGAGACTGCCAATGATCCAGGTCGACCCAGTGACCAAAATTCCGATCCAGACCGAGCCGAGAATAGCACCAAGAATAACCAAAAGGCCGTCGCGCGCCATTAAGCCAAAGGCGACAATTGCCACCGCGATGGCCGGTGTTGAGTTGGTCAATGGCAGCGGCACCAGGATCGAGGCGCAAAACGCTGTGAGGAAGAGCGCGATCAATCGCTCCATCGACTTGCTGGCTAAAAACGTCAGGCGCGGGTGAGAAATCACCTCCAACCAGCCAAACCATTTGCGGCCAAAGGACGAGGTTCGCGTCAGGCCTGCTTTATTGATCATGCGCTGACCAAATTTTTCGGGCAGCCACGGCTCTTCGCGCCCGGCCAACATTTGCAGAGTCAGTGCCATCATTGGCAAGGACACCACTTGCGGCACGCCATACAGAAACGGGATCGCGCAGGGCAGGGCGAGAATGAACAGCATCGCCCCAAAGGCCCGCTCTTCCAGGCGATCCAGGATTTGATGCAGACTCAAGCCTTCTTCAGGCGCTTCAGAGGCCATGGCTTCGAGCGATTGCAGGAAAGTGCGTTGGGGCTGTTTCATCTCGGTCATCGCCGCTTCCCTAGCGAGCTTCGTGCCAACCGCAAAGTGGTGATTGACGAGCGTGTTCGCCTGATGTGCCCCTAGAACGGTAGACGCCTTGCAAGGTAAAACTGGAAGCAAGGAGTTATGGTCCATGTCAGGACGGATTAGATATACAGAAGAGTTCAAGCGCGAGGCTGTGGCGCAGGTCACGGAG
>JALUWJ010000214.1 GCA_027019605.1 Henriciella sp.
CGATTATATCGAGCTGTTCTACAATCCGAAGCGCAGGCATGCTAAGAACGGGATGCTGTCACCCGCCGAGTACGAAATGACAGCACAATGAAGCCGCAGGGCGTCTACATTCTTAGGGGCACATCAGCCTGCGGCAGTTAGGCGGCCTGCCATCTTACGGAGCCTCCCTGGCGGAATTGGTAGACGCGACGGATTCAAAAACTTTTTCTAGTTGGATGCAGCGGATTCTCAGTCTTTTCAATGACTTAGAAAAATGTGATTTCATTTCAGCAAAAGAGACGATCTAGCTCCAATTCTATCTGTGCGAGAAAAATACTCTTTCGTCCGGTTCTATCGCTATCTGAAGTAGTATTCTCGTCGCTACCTCGCTTCTTGTCTTGATATGGCAACGAAAGTGACAATTTGGCGTGACAATGAACACCTAAACGGCTCTTCACGCTTGATCTGCGATGCGCCTTGTGCGATGCGCATGGCCCGCGTGCCAGCGTGGTGAAATGGTAGACACAGGGGATTCAAAATCCCCCGGGGGCAACTCCGTGTCGGTTCGAATCCGACCGCTGGTACCAACGGATACGGGGAATATTCGGCGCTTGGTGTTTAGTTCTCCTGAGGTAGCGGTCCCTCACCAATTGTCGCAAGAATCCTGTTTTTCAGCTTATCTCTGAGGTCGTTCGTATCTGTCCAAACGATGTGATTGAACATTTTTGTATCGAAGTGAACGTGTTCGATCTGATCTTCTCGAACTGAAAAAATTACTGGGATCGATATTCCGATACCAAACCCAGCTTCAAAATATACTCCACCTCTCGGGTTACCTATCTCACTCGTGAAATCCGCAATAACAAATCTTGAACGTTTAATCTCCGCCATTATTTGGTCGTCGATTTTCTCGTTAAATTCCTCACGGTCAACGCGCACGGGATAGTAACCTGATTGTCTTACCGCCTCTGCTATACCTTCCGTATAAGGTTCATCCATTTGCTCATTGAACCACATTGCGACGAAACACCTGTCGCTTTCGCTTTGGGGTTTTTGGGTGTTCAAATAGCACTTAACGGTTGTTGTTGGTTGGTGGTTCCAATTGTACATTCCCTGAGCAGTAACTACAGGTCGGATCGATCCCTCTTCGGCGAAAACACTTAGGTACTCAATGAGTGCAACTTGCGTGTCCACGAATGCGGCGCTCAGAAATTCCTGGAACGCCGGGTTGTCGTCAGCACGACCTGACAAGATATCAATCTTGTCACCTGGGTCCGGGTAATATCGAGCAATGACTCCAAGTCCGCGCGCGAGTCTTTCTTGGACGCTCGGAGGAGAGGTTTGTATCGCTGTTGCAACTAAAGCTTCATCGATCAAAATCCTACGATCATGAGGGCGAGGGTCGCGGTATAAGAACTCCCCAAGGCGCTGTTTATCGGAAGGAGCCAACGGGTTCGCTGCCCGCCAGCCGGCCCCTGTGATCTTGTAGTGTGTTTTCGTGCGGAGACTGAAATAATTTGTGGCGTCCATCTGCGGATCGTCGCCTTCATGAATATCAGATGGCCATATCGGTCCATACATGACTTTTAGTTCCTCCGGATATTTTCCCTCAAGCCATCATGAGTTGATTCTTTATAATTGAATTCCCGAACCTGCTCGCGCGATAGGTGATTCTGATGGACATATATTGCGGCTTCACTGCAAAGATTTTCCATGAATGAAATAAAGTTCAATTTTGTATTGAGGGTTCATAAGGAATCCGACGTCCAAAAGTCCTTCGATTTCTTGACCGACGATGACATCGAACAAGGGGCGGCTCACCCATTTTTTGCAAATTTCAAGCAGAGAATGAAAGATGAAACACAGCCTGACCGGGTAGTCCTCGCCTTACCTGTGGTCGAAGAAGGGAGTTTGGTGCTTTCGGCATCTGTAACTCTTTTTTACGTCGCACCCAGCGCGTTTGCTTTTGCCATCAGCGTAATTCAAGGTACCGACTGGCTGTCGGCCCACTTATATGCGACGGCGAAGCAAACGTTCGGCGACAGAATTACGGTTTCCGAAAACAAGGTCCGAAATTTTCATCTCCACCCAGATGCCAAGTGGCTGTTCGACCAAGAAAATCCACGCAAGCTCCTAAGCGAAGATGTCGTTAAGGAAACTGAAAAGACTAGAGACCCTCGGGTCTTAACGCACCGAGTCCTGATTTTCTTATTGTTGGGTTTGTGGGCTGTGGTTGCGTCGTGGGTGCTGACCACCAGCAGTGGTGAGCAGTCCAAGTGTGAATGCTGTGGCATTGCTCAGGCTGAGAACTCGCCACCCCCGTCTATAGTGAAGCAGGTTTGTACGCTAAACGAATATTCTGATGATGGTGGCGTGTCTTCGAAAGAGCCTAAAGTCAGAGTCTATAAGTGACTTCATGTGCGATTCTCCTAAGTGACAATCCGTGACAACGTGACAGAAACGGTGACAATGGGTGTCACTTGGTGACAGGTGAAGCCATTTAACATATTGATAATAAACAATTTTATTTTAAGGTATCAGATTCAAAATCCGTTTCTGGCAACAGAGTGCCGGTTCGAGTCCGGCGGGAGGTACCATTGGACTGTCCATAGACGTCCATCGCAGTCTAAAAAATACATAAAAAACAACGTAAAGGGTTGGTTTGATGTCCAGGGACGTCCACGGACATTTGTAGCAATCTGAGCCGATTGTTGGTATTTTGTTGGTATAATCCTTGCGTTCGATACCAACATGGAAAGAAATACCAACAAATGAAGCTAAATGATCGAAAAATCAGGAACTTAAAGCCAGAGAGCAGACCGGTACGGCACAGTGACGGGTATGGTTTGTTTCTCGAGGTTACGCCCAAAGGTTCGAAGCTTTGGAAAATGGCGTATCGATTTGGCGGTAAGCAGAAGCTGCTATCTTTCGGTGCCTATCCGATCGTGACGCTCTCGCGAGCTCGCGAAAAATGTATCGACGCAAAGCGCCAGCTTTCGGAAGGCATAGACCCTCGGGCGCAGGCTGCAGAAGTCAAAGCGCAGCAAATAGCGAAAACCGAACATACGTTTGAAAAGATCGCGGCTGAATATGTGGAGAAGCGTAGAAAAGAAGGTTTGTCAAAGACGACAATCCAGAAGAAGGAGTGGTTCATACAGTTGGCGTGTGCAGACCTCGGCAAAATTCCAATCAAAGAAATCACCGCGCCCATCATTCTGATTCCACTTCGAAAGCAGGAAGATCGAGGAAACTACGAAACCGCTCGGCGGCTAAGGTCCACCATTGGACAAGTGTTTCGCTACGCGGTGGCGACTGCGCGCGCCGATACGGATCCAACCTTTGCGCTGCGCGACGCGCTCATCACTCCGCGTGTTCAACATCGAGCGGCAATGACAAAGCGGGATGACTTCAAGAATCTCGTTCAAACAATTTGGACGTTTAAGGGTAGCTCGGAGAGTATCATTACGGCGCTCAAATTGATGACCTTCCTTTATACTCGTCCAGGAGAGCTCAGACTGTCATACTGGGATGAGTTTGACCTAAAAAATGGCGTTTGGACCATCCCGGCGGAACGTATGAAAATGCGCCGTGAGCACGCCAAGCCGCTTTCTCAATCAGTCGTCGATTTGCTCAAACAACATCGCCTAGTCTCCGAAGGGCATAGCCGAGTCTTCCCGTCGCTCACCGGAAGAGACCGGCCGATCAGCGAGAATACGATGAACCAAGCGCTTCGCAGAATGAGTTTTTCACCCGAGGAAATGACATCTCATGGTTTCAGAGCGTCAGCTTCAAGTTTGATAAACGAGAGCGGTCTCTGGAATCAGGACGCTATTGAAGCCGAACTTTCGCATGCCGATCCAAATCAAGTCCGTAGGATCTATCACCGCGCTTTGTATTGGGAAGAGCGGGTGAAGATGGCTGATTGGTGGGCAGACGAAGTCTTGAAGATGGTGGCTGGTAAGTAGCGGTTCCAATGCGATAGCACCTGACTCTGAGTCAGATTCCGGAAAACAAACAAAGAAAAATAAACAATAAAAACAGGAGCTTCGTGGTCCACTGCGATCGTAAAGTGTCACGCAAAACCGCAGAAAAGCATAGTTTGCGTTACACTTGCGTTACACGTTGAAGCCTCTCACGACCCCACGATTAATTGGCAAAAAGGGACAAATGAATCGTGGTGGCGCGATAAACTCTGTAACGCAAACAAAATACGTGGGACGTCTTATCATCAACGTTTATTGCGGTTGAAGCAGCGTTGCCAGTGTAACGCTGACTGCGGGGGCTGCATGAATTACTTATTCGACGGTTGAAGCGATTGGTGGGTGGTTCATTCTTAACTGCATTTCTCCAATGGGAGAGCGCTTTCTTCAGTCGGTTTGCGGTAAATCGTAGAATTCGTCTTTGGAATCATCTTTTGGACTATGTCGACGGACCCACTCATCTCGCTCACGCATTTTCAGGAGCTCGTCTAGCGCTTGATCGTCTCCTCTGCGCAGGAGTTCCGAAAGATCATTCAGCGCTTCAATCGCTGCCTTCACCTCGGTGCTTTTCGCCGCATCGGGAGCAATCCGACCGGGAAGCGAAGCGTACCGAGCAACCCACGTGGATAGATGTGGATACTTTTTCAATCTCATGGTCATTTCTCTATTCTCTCCGCGGGCGACGTCGAGCTTCTCGGCCATTCGCAGAGAAGTCGAGTATCTTAAACCGGATCACCTTCCTCGATTGGATATTCCTCTTTGCGACGAAATCGAATGGTTTTCCCGAGAAGAAATCCAACTCCAACCGACGCTGCTATCAAAAAGAACCGGCGCGTTGTGAACTCGAAACCGAGAAATGATACGCTAACCTCAGCCATGTTCTGGATCGCAAATACTATCAGCAAGATCCCGAGAACGATGGCAAACCACATCCATACTGATTTCATTCTTTTCTCCCAGTTACATAGATCTCGCGAATTTCAACGTCACACGCCGACAGGCCTCGATTGGCCATACACTAGTCGTAAAACTCGTCGTATTCATCATAATCGTCCATATGCGGAAACCGTCTTGCCGGACGACTGCGACGCAGTGGTCGCTGATTTTCTGTTTCAGGGCCACGCCGCGACTTTTGTGGCCGACGCGCGGGGCCTTTCTTCTTTAACCCGCTCATGAGAATTCTCCTTAATCCTGCTATCAAGCGAAGCCTCTCATCGAGGCAAACAAGAAAATAGTGATTGTGATAGGGTCGGGTAAAATGAATTTATCTGATCGACCTATCGGTGAATCGAATAATTCTCGCCGCCAGCGTACGAGCGCCCAGTAGTTCCTGCATCTTCCAAGATGCTCAATACCAACGGCGAGAAAGTCGTTCCGTGCGGGTGCTAATAACGCCCAGAAATGTAACCCCGCATGACTTCAGCTTCGGCTTCAATCTCGTCGAGCCGATTTTGAATAATATCGCGAATGCTCAATAAGCCGACGAGGCGATCATTGTCCAAAACTGGAATATGCCGAATATGGTGTTTGGCCATCATCGCCCGAACCAACGCGACTTGATCGTTCGGCGAGCACGTTATGACATCGGTCGTCATCAAATCGGAGACTGTTGCATCGAGAACCTCGTCGCCCATCGTTCGCAGTCCCCGAACGACATCGCGTTCGGAGATAATGCCGCGCATTGTTGTTCCATCGTCACTGATGATGAGAGCACCGACATCATTTTCTTCAAGACCCTGTAGAACATCCCTGACGCTCGCATCGGCAGAAATCGTAGGTATGGAGCCACTTTTTTGAACGAGAATACTGTTGACGGACATGTTGCCGCTCCTATCGAGTTAAAGAGACAGCGGACGACACACGAAAAGTGGGCCGTCCGCTGGCGCAGCCAGATCGTTTAGCTTCGATCCGCGCGCAGAAGGGGCCTTTGGTAATGGACAAGGCCGGAGCGTCGATCGCGAATTCTCCCAGGCCAAACCCTCTCGATGAGGCCAATCCGCTTCGACACGATGAAATATAGGTGACGAAGTAAAAGCAGGATAACGAATTTAATCGCTTATATCTATCGGATAATCGAATGTGTGGGGGCTTGGTGAATACCCATTGCAGAAATCTGCTCAGCGCGAGAAAAGAGTCCTATGAGTTCGCTACGTTTTGTCTTTGCTGCCGTTTTCCTTTCCGTGCTCGCGCAAGCGATGCTGGTATTTGCTCAAAACACGGTGGATGCGAGTGAATTCGAGCAACCATTGAGTTTGCAAGCCGACCGAATTGAACAGTTCGACGAGGCGCTGAATTCGAGTGGTTCGGATCTCGATGAGCTTGCGGATGCCATTCGACTGGAACGTCCAGAGTATCGAGGCATACTTGATCGCATCGAGCGAGAGGTGTCACTGGCGCAAGAAGAAGTCGACATACTAGCGCCGGATGAAAACGGTGTATCGATCGATGAAAATGCCCGGGCATTCGCATTAAGGCGTCTGGCTGCGCTTAGACTGACACAGCGACGGGCGGAGCGTCAGTATGACGAACTCGACCGGCTTCTCGGCGAGATCTCAAGTGTCCGGCGAAGTCGGCTCATCGGAGAAATCACGCGTCGCGGAGAGTCTGCACTGGCCCCATCGGTATGGACCAATGCTTCAAATAAAGCGTCGTCGCGGATATCCGAATTCAACGCGCATCTTTCAGCGTGGGCGTCCGAGCGCAGCGACGCCGAGCGCTATTGGATTGATCTATCGATCATCATCACCGCTTTCATCGGTGCTATCATTCTCTTTTGGCCAATTAGAAGCTGGGCGAATGGAACGTTCCTGCATGCCCTGCAAAAACGCCATGCCACGCCAGTTTCTCGTGCGCTGGGTCTAGTCCTCCGCATCGTTTTCCGTATGGCGCCTGGTGTTCTTGGCGGATTGGTCGTGCTCGAAGCGCTTCGTTATACGGGGTTTTTGGTCGATGAGGGCGCAGCTGTGGCCCGCGCTCTATGGCACGGCCTGTTGCTGATCTTATTTTCTGAAGCATTCACCACCAGCGTTTTTGCTCCAAAACTTGAGAATTGGCGCATCATTCCCGTCTCAACTGAAACCGCGCGCCGGGCTCGAGTTTTCTCGTTGGTAGCTGCCATCGCTTTAGCCATTGATCTCGCGTTCACCAGCTCTTTAACGCTCGCAGATGCGACCGGCGCGATCCTTCAGGCGGGGCGGGCCATCACGACGCTCATATTACTCGCATTGCTTTTCTTTGCCGGTAGGGCAGGTGTGTGGTCCTTAAGTCCAACACGCGCACACGAAGTGTCTCAAAGCACCCAGACAACGCTTAGTATTGTGCGCAAGCTGACACGCCCGATCGCGATCCTTCTGCTCGTCGCATGGCTTGTTGGATATCAGAGCTTCGCCCACTTCTTTACAACTCGCGCGGTCTTGTTCGCGTTCCTTTTGCTCGGAACGTGGATTTTGCGAGACTCCATTCAGTCTTTGCTCGCTGGGCTCGACAAACAAGCCGCGCGCCGTGCGCAAGGTAGTGACCAAACTGAAGAAACCGTGTTCGGATTCTGGGGCGGGGTGCTCGCAGATGGGCTTTTGCTACTCCTTATAGCACCATTGCTTTTACTGATATCTGGGCAAAGCTGGTCAGACGTTCGTGGCATCATGTCTGATGCGTTCGAAGGCGTGGACATTGGCGGGATTCGATTCTCGCTCTCCGAAATTCTAGCCGCGGCTTTTGTGTTCGCAGCCGTTCTTGGTGTGACGCGCATTATCCAGATCGTTCTGGATCGGCGCCTATTCTCCAACTCTCGCGCAGATCAAGGCTTCAGAAATTCATTTCGTACGCTGCTCGGTTATCTAGGACTGATCGTAGCAACTATTATGGCGATAACGGCGATCGGATTGGATTTGTCCAACCTTGCCATCGTTGCAGGTGCCCTCTCCGTTGGGATCGGCTTTGGGCTGCAGAGCATCGTAAACAACTTCGTTTCAGGTCTTATTCTTCTCTTTGAACGCCCCATCAAAGTCGGCGACTGGATCGTAACTGCGTCAGGAGAGGGGTTCGTCAAAAAGATCAAAATCAGATCGACTGAGATAGAAACATTCGAGAACGCCGCCATCATCGTTCCAAACTCAGAACTGATTTCGGCGGCTGTCCAAAACTGGACGCTTAAAGATAAACGCCGCCGCATCAGCGTCGATGTCGGCGTGCATTATAAGTCTGACCCCAAGCAAGTGCATCAGCTTTTAATGGATGTCGCCCGCGCAAGCTCCAAGGTCATCGCATATCCCCCACCTTTTGTGCTGTTTAAAGGCTTCGGAGATAGCTCGCTCGATTTTGAAGTGCGCGTCTTTATCGCCAATGTCGATGATCGGTTTAACGTTCAAAACGACCTTCGGATCGAAATCTTCTCTGCCTTCTTAGAACACGGAATTGAGATCCCGTTTCCACAGCGCGACATTCATATCATTCCTCGTACCGAAAAAGATGTTGAGGACGATTAGTGACGTTTTGGACGATCAGCTTTTTGATTACTCGTTTTATCCTGGTCATCGAACATAGCGTCAGACAGTATCGAAAAACCTGTCGCCAAGCGTTTCAGGGCAATGATGAGGCGGTGCGCGAAGCGTGTGAATATCTGGTCCATACTGACCAGATAAGATCTCTTTTAATATCGTAATAGCGAATTTGTTTCGACCTTATGATCGGAAAACGCGATTACTCGGCCCAGAATGGGGCTTCCAAATCACCTTTTTGATATTCGTTCGTGACCTCATAAAGCAGATCTAGAGCCTGTTCGTAGACCTCACTGGCCGTATCGGTTTGGTAAGCGACGTAAAGTGGGTATGGAAAGATAGGGGCATCCTTCGCCTCGTATAAATAGCCCTCTTCCAAGTGAGGCGTGACCAGACGGCGTGGCATATACCCCGCAGCATTTGCACTAATCAAAAACGGTGCCCCGAAAAATCCAAGACCAACCGTCGTTCGCACGGCCAGATAATCAGGTAATTTGTGAGAATGCTGTTCGTGAAACGCAGGCCCCCAATCAACGTACATGTAGCGATCTTCAAACCCGCGATCCGGATCCGTCGTGACCAAAATGAGCTCGTCATCCATCAAATGTTTGACTTCAATATCGGCTCTCAGCCTCGGTTGGTGCATCACGGCAATATCGATTAATCCTTCCGACAGACGGTGCGACAATGCCAGAGGTGTTCCGACCTCAGCGCGGAAGGCAACACGCGGCAATTCTGATCTTAAGCTGATCAGCCACTGCGTCAGTAGCTGGCTCCAAAGGCTGTATTGTCCACCAATAACGAGTATCTCATCAAACCGATCGGGAACGCCCGCCTGGTGTTTTCCCTGTTCCCACGCACGCACCATCGCCCGTGCATACCGTTCAAAGTGATGACCAGCCGAGGTGAGCCGCGCCCCAGACTTGGAACGCTCGAACACGATTTGACCGAGCCTTTCTTCCAAGTTCTTAATTCTCATGCTCACCGTAGACTGTGTGACGTGGACTTTCTTCGACGCCTCGAAAAACGTCCCGGTTTCGATAACCGCTAGAAATGTACGGGCGACTTCAACATCAATCATTTGTATTTCCGATCTAAACCATCAAAACTATTCGCTTTTGTGAACTATTAGTCTGGTCATAATGAGCTGGCAAGCCGAGCCCCTTTTCGGTGAGCCATTAGTGTGCACCCGGCCTTCACGTCTCCCCGAAAATTGCAACGTGAAGCGCCTGGTTGCTGGGTGAGGCTAGGTCCTCACTGGATCGTGCCAATAAACCCGGCCCGGGACTGTACTTAAGTCCCGGGCTCCATCTCCCATGAGGCCTTCACATGACCGCGCTCGCTGAACAACAGGACGAACGAACCGAAATCGAGCTCATCGAATCGCTCACTCAGCTCATCGAAACTGAAGCTCAGGAAAAAATTACGTCGCTTTTGAGCGCTATGCCCGAAGCGGATGCGCGCCACCTCTTGTTTCGCCTAGAGCAAGATCAATTACGCCAAGTCATCGCGCTCGCAGCACCTGAAACAATCAGCGACATTATCGAGCCCCTTCCTGATGTCGAAATCGCGATGCTGCTGGAGGATATTGAGCCAACCCGCGCTGCGGAGATTTTGGCCGGTTTCACCGCGGCCGATCAAGCGCATATTCTGGATGAACTCGGCTCGGAAGATGCTGCCGCGGTTACAGCGGCCATCGATATCGAGGTCGCCGAAGATATCTCGCGCCTCCAAGCCTATCCTGAAAATTCAGCTGGATGGCTGATGAACCCGTCGCCTTTGGTGTTCAGCGCATCTGAAACAATAGGGGACGTGCTAAAACGCATCGTCGAAGACGAGAACGCACTCGATCACGCCGAAGGTCAGCATCCTTATGTCATAGACGCAGAAGGGCGATTGATCGGATTTGTAAGCTTGCAAACGCTACTGACCGCCAAGCGGTCCACCACGCTCGATGAAGCGTCGAAAATTGCAGTATCTGTTTCCGATAACGCCTCATTGGATGACCTTAGAGACTTTTTTGACGAGCATGATTTCCTCGGCGCTGCCATCACCAATGAGAACGGCATTCTGGTCGGTGCGATTTCAAAAGATACAGCAATGGAGGCGGTTCGCGACCGATTGCAATCGAATGCGCAAAAAGCACGGGGCGTTGTGGAAGACGAACTTCGTACCATGCCGCTCCTCTTTAGATCGCGTCGCCGCCTTTCATGGCTCAGCGCCAACATCTTTTTAAACGTCATTGCGGCGAGCGTTATCTCGGCATTTGAACCGACGCTCGCTGCCGTGATCGCGCTCGCGGTTTTCTTACCCATGGTGTCCGACATGAGTGGCTGCTCTGGCAACCAAGCCGTTGCGGTGTCCATGCGAGAAATCTCGCTCGGTCTCGCACGGCCAAACGACATATTTCGCGTTTGGCGAAAAGAGGTCATGGTTGGTCTTATCAACGGCGTCATTCTAGGGGCAATTATCGGTCTCGTTGTCTTTATATGGAAAGGCAACGTGGTGCTCGGCGGTGTCATCGGAACAGCGCTCGCCATCAATACCGTTATCGCCGTCTCAATCGGCGGCTGCGTTCCGCTCCTTCTGAAACGGTTCAATGTCGATCCTGCGGTCGCCTCCGGGCCATTGCTGACGACCATCACCGATATGGCTGGGTTCTTTCTCGTGCTCGGCCTGGCGACCCTGACTCTGCCTTGGTTGATATAAAAATGGGAGGAAAAAAGGGTGAAACCAGAAAAACAACAAGGACCGGGCCATCGTCTATTGGGCTATTGCCGCGACGCGCTGCTTATCGCCTTTGCAACAGGTATTCTTGCGCTACTTGCATTAACCTCTGAGACGAACAGGAACGCAGATTCAGGGGCACTGGATCGTGCAGAGATTGGCTCGGATTGCGATTGCCCTTGTTAGAAAATAAGATCACTAAATCAAACCGGAACCCGGTGTTTTTTATCCAAACTTGCATAAAGGCGTGGGCGATTGAGCTTCTTGAATAAAATTCCATTCGAAATAGGGACGCTTCCAGAGTGGCTTCAACCCCTCGCTGGACCTAGCTGGCCATGGTTGATGCTCGTCTTGCTTTTGACCCTAGCACTGATGATCTCGGTCTTTGCCAAACGCTTGGTAAGATCCTTGGCTCGGCGTAGATACGCTGATGAAAAGGCATTTGAAGGATCTGGCTGGGACCTTGCAGCGCCCGTTGTCCAATTGGTCGTTTTCGCCGCCGGCGCATTGCTCGCCGCAGACCTGACCGCAGTTTACGATACAAATAGACTAGATGCGATTTGGACGGGCGCGCTCATTAGCCTCGCCATTATTGCGGCTGCCGTTATGTTCTCAACTTGGATGGTGCGCTCCATGCGTTCCTTCGCGGCTAAGGCGCATGGTCATGGTCGTCGCAAAGTCGATGATACGGTCTTCATATTTGTCGGCTCCATGTTGCGCTATGCGATTTTTGCTGTCGCATTCTTGCTTGTGCTCGGTCAGTTCGGTTTTCAAACCGCCTCCCTCGTCGCTCTGGTCGGTGCGATTGGTCTTGCCCTCGCGCTCGCCCTCCAGGACACGCTAAAAGCAGTTGCGGCAGGCGTAATGCTAGCTGTCTTTAGACCTTTTAGGATCGGCGATTTTGTTGGGATCGCGAGCCAAGAAGGCGAAGTTCACGATATCACCCCGTTCGTGACCTCGATTAAACAAGTCGACAATAAAGTCATTTCGATTGCTAATGATCAGGTTTGGACTGAGCCAATCGTAAATCACACTCGAGATTCACGCCGCCGCCTCGATCTCTATTTCAATCTCGCATTTGAAGATGATGTCGAAACTGCGCTGAGCGCTTTGATAGACGCGGCGCATGAATGCAGCGCCGTGATCACGCGTGACGAGACATGGTCTGGTGTCCACACAATGGCCGATTGGTGCATAAAGCTACGACTGCGTGCATGGGTGAGAACTGAAGACTTCGTGCAGGCCCGGTCAGATGTAACCAGATTGGTGCTGTCCAAATTCAAAGAGCGCGGTCTCTCAATTCCTTATCCAGCGCAAGTCGAATATCAGGTGCACAACCACAAATTTGGAACGCCGGGAGGGTCCGAAAATGACTAAGCTGTCACCTTCCGTGGACATGCGGCGTGCCAATCGCTTTTAGCCCTTTTTTTCCGCCGCTCCTCTTAGCTGCGGCATGGATAGCTGCCGCCACACTTTTTGCGAGACGCTTAAAGCCCCGTGTTTTCTGGATCCATCTGATGGTCTGTGGCGGTGCTATACTGTCCACTCTCATTCTCTTTGTTTGGCCAGCTGGATTAGCGTTTGGCGATCGTATTGCCCTCGAAATGTCGGCACTTATCATCGCGTTTACCTGCGCCATCGCGGACCTGGTCTTAGTAACTCGGAGAACTTGGCGTCATGAAGTCAGTCTCTCCTCCGAGTTTCATCTCCTTGCTGCAAGGCTCATGGTTTGGGCCTGCTTTCTTATCTCGCTCATGATCAAAGTTGACCCCACGCTCCAAGCTTTAACCTGGTTTCTTGCCGGTTTAATTGTTTTGGTCGTTGGCGCGCTCTCGCCATTCCTAACCGGAGCACTTCAAGCCGAGCGACTAAAGTCCAATTTCGGCTACAAAGTCGATGACTGGGTCATCGTGCGAGACAATGCCTACAAGCTCAATTCAATGAGGCGTTTTCAATGGGAGTTAGAAGGACCTTCGAAAGAAAAATTGAGCCTTGCGACGCGGACGATTTACCAACTTTTTCGGCGTTCAAACCTGTCGAAACCGTTTTCTCGAGTCCAACAATCTTTTTTTGTCGCATACTCAGAAGACGCTGAAACCGCGGTCGAGGCGCTTAACGCTAAGCTCGCTCAAATAGACTATCTCCATCTTTGCAATAATTTGGGCGTGGTAGTAGCGGGAGATCTCGAGCACGCGCTTGAAGTCCAGCTGAGCGCCTTGGTCGTCGCCATCGATGTCAAAAGAACTGAAAGTCTATTTAGAGACGAACTACGCCGCGTTTTTGATCAGTTCGGGGTCGAACTCTCAGATCAAACACCTGTCACATACCATTAGTATTTTGAATTCAAACGTTCAAATAAATTCGTTTTTCGAATGCTTCTATAAACTGCTACCTAACCCTGACTCGCGCGTCGATACGCATGAGCTACAATCGAATTTCCAATACCTACAAAGCTAACAGAAAAGAGATCGCATATGAGCGACGCCAACATCTTACTACCCGCCCTCGCTGTGCTCGGTCTCATCTGCATGTCTGCATTTTTCTCTGGATCCGAAACCGGTTTGACCAGTGTCGCGCGCGAAAAAATCCATGCCTTGAAAATGGAGGGTAATCGCCGCGCCGAAACGCTCGGGCGAATTCGTGAAGATACCGAGGGACTAATCGGCGCCATTCTCCTCGGAAACAATGTCGTCAACATTGCCGCGTCAGCCATCGCGACAGCGATCGCAATCGAACTTTTTGGACAGTCCGGCGTCGTCTTTGCAACGGCGGCTATGACGGTTTTGGTGCTCGTCTTTGCTGAAGTACTTCCGAAAACATATGCGGTGCGGCACGCCGAGAGCGTCGCATTGGCGGTGGCACCGGCTTTTGTGATCATTACTAAAATCTTCGCCCCATTCACACGAGCTGTCCAATTCGTCGTCAATTTGGTGATCGACCTTTTCAGTCCTGAACCACCTTCGAGCATGTCGGGCGCAGATGCGCTGCGCGGAGCTATTAACATGTACCATGAAGAAGGAGAGGTTGCGCCAGAAGATAAGTTCATGCTGAGCGGGATCATCGATTTGGATGTGACCGACGTTCGTGACATCATGATCCATCGCGGCGATATGTTCTCAATCAACGCAGATGCGCCCGTAAAAGAAATCGCGAAGCAAATCGCCGATAGCTGCCATACGCGGATACCGGTCTGGAAAGGCGACGCCAACAATTTCATCGGCGTGCTCCACACCAAAGATCTCTTCCGCGCCTTGCAAAATCACGAAGGTGACCTCGATACGCTTGTTCTCAGCGAACTCATGCGCCCCGTTCTGTTTGTACCAGGAACGACGACTTTGAAAAATCAACTGGCAGCTTTCCGGCGGCAACGATCCCACTTTGCGCTCGTGGTAGACGACTTTGGAGGCGTGGCGGGCTTGGTCACTCTTGAAGACATCTTAGAAGAGGTTGTCGGAGAAATCGAAGACGAGCACGACATCCCAGAAACCGATCGAATCAAGGCTAACAAAGACGGCTCGATTGATGTCGATGGTGACTTGCCCTTGCGCGAAATCAATAAGTTCCGCAACTGGCAGCTACCTGACCAGGATTCTAAGACCATTGCCGGCCTTGTCATGCACGCTGTTCAATGCGTCCCAGAAGCCGATTCAATTCACTCGATTGGAAAGTATATGGTGCGCGTTCTAAACCGCACAGATAGCCAGATCTTGCGACTTAAAGTTCGAGAAACAGGTGAGCAAAAGACAGGTTCAAAACGACAAGACGAAACATCGCTTGAGCCCGACGAAAAGGAAGTCGAACAATGAGCGAGACATCCCGGATTGATACAAGCCTTGTTATCTCGGCTTCGCCCTCTCGCGTCTGGAAAGTATTGACCGATTTCGCACGGCTGGACCATTGGTCTAGTCTCTATCGTGGGATCGAGTGGCCGCCGCTGATGGAAGTCGGCGAACAATTTCGCTTCCAACTCGCACTGTTTCAGAAGAGTGCTCAGGCCGAAACCGCTCAATTGGAACGCTACGATCCGCCTGTGCGGTTAGTTTGGAGTTCGCAAGGAACGCTTGCTCTGGTGAAAACAGATATAACACTGTCTCAGCATGGATGTGATCAAACCAAGCTGCGGCACGCGATCGAACTTACGAGCCGCAACGACGCTGAAGCGGTTGCAACAGGCTTTAATAAGGAAATTGCCGCTCGGCTCGATCATTTTAACCGTGCCCTTGCCGAGGAAGTCTTGCATCGTAGCATGGGAAATTAGGCGCCTTGGACCCAATGAGCAAAAGCCAACCTCCGAAAATAAGAGGCCGGCTTCCTTTTGAGTGCGTAGGCCGTTTAGTTGAAATCGTTGCTGGCCTGTATTTCGGCTCGAATTTCGTTGATCCGACGCCGGCTCGCGCGCGAGGCGAGAAGATCCTTTTTAATCAGCGCTTCTGTCTCACCGGAAAGCGGCGTGCTCAGGACGCGCTCATATTTTTCGATGATAACAGACTCGCTTCGATAAACTTGCTGCGCGGCTGTCAACGAGTCGTTCTCCACGAAAGATCTCATTCTGTCGGCAGCGTCGGTGGATGGAAGAAGACCTTCCAATGAAGCGCCGTCGAGCTCTTTTGCATGCTCCTGCAGAGTGTCAGCAAGCCTGAGCCGGCGGTCTATCAAAAGGCGTATCTCGTTTCTCAGGCTAACATTTCGTGCCGCGAGACGCGCCTCGTCGTAGATCGCTGCAGCATCAAGGTTCATTTGAACTAAGACGCGAAGGGTTTCCTGTTCGGCGTGAAGCTCATTGCCATTCGAGTCAGCAATAACTTTAGATTCTTGTGCGCTCATGAAATGCAACGGGGCGCAAGCGGCGAGCATAGAAAGGCCCGCCAGGGATGAAAAACGCAGAGTCATTTCTGACCTCCTTTACGAAGACGCGCCTAAACTGACTTGTCTAGATTGATCTGAAAAACGAAATTAATTCGTATTATGAATTGGATTTTCGAATGCTTGTGTTTGTGAATCCGGTTCGGACCCATCAATCATTAGAATGTGAGGGCTAGCGCTACGAGCGGGCCGAAAAATACCAATGCTAAGAGTGCGATTAAAGCAACAACTCCAAGTCTGTCGATTTTGCTGGCTCGCTTCTCTGGGAAGCGATGTTGAAATTGGGTCATCATTCTCCTCCGATTACAGAGGTAAAAATGGCGCCAGCTGTACGGTTAGTAAAACGAATATTAATGGCTATTTGGATCGTAATATAAAATACTTAAAAATGGCGCTCCAGCCAAAGCCGCGCTTCAAGATCGCTTGCCGCATCGGTCGCGCCGAAGAGCGTACCTGCAAGAATAGACCAGTCTTCGCCGACGCGCCGCTGATAGGTTGGTCCTATCCGGTGACGCTGTTCGCTGAGTTTTCCAAACCCTGTCGCTCGACCGAATGAGTTAAAGGCATCGATTGCGATCCATTCTCCGTCGTTGATACGCCGCGCGAAGCTCGCCCGTGTTTCGATACGCACTCCATCACTGCGATTAGGACCAAGATCGACGCCGGTTAAGATCACAGCGCGGATGCGTACATCTTCATTTGGTCGCCATTCATTGGTCCAATTCATGCCGAGAGAACGCGAAGATGTTTCTGAGGTTGCAAAACGAGCATCCCAGCGAAGGCCCGATGCCCAGCGATCTTCATTTGGGCGTTTAAAGTTCCACAAAAGCTCGGCTTGCACAAATTGAGCATCCAGCTCGTCATCCACCTGCAAAACCAAGCGCGATCTGGTGTCCGCCCCGATCGCAGACTGAATATGTACGCGTTGCGCAAACCTGTCATTCTCCATATCACGCACGATCCGATAACCAGCTGCCGCCTCATTGGGAAGCACCGTTGGTCCAAACACGCCACCTGTTGTCTGAGCTTCAGATCTAAGGACGCCGGCGACCGCCAGCAATAGGATAATAAGGAACTTGCGCAGCATGTTACTCCAGAGACGCACAACCGGCAGCTCGATAGAGCTACCGGCCGGGCATTGCCGCACTCGGAGTCCGGGCTGGGTTGGGGGGACGCGCCGGGCTCGTCGTGCTTGCGACACCTGCAGTGTCTTGCACTGCTCCCATAAATATGTGGCGCCCTATTGTATTGGTAAAACTGAATTTTTAAAAGGTTATGATCGGATTTTTGCATAATTCTGTTTGATCAAAGGTTTGGATAGAATCCCGATGATGTCGCGACTCATTCATCTGATCGTTGGACAAATCGAGGGCAAAAATTAAACTGCAATCAGGGTCGAGCTGGAAAGGGTATCGTCGTGCAACTCATCAATATTCTCATCGCTCTTGGCATTGGTGCAGTTCTCGCAATTTTTGCGATTGAGAATATGGCCGAAATTGATGTTTCTTTCCTCGGTCAAGAATTCAAAATGAGACGAATAGCGTTGATTGGCGGCACGTTCGCTGCCGGTTTTGTATCGGGCAAGCTGATAAAACTGATGCCGAAACTATAGGCGTCTACCGGACGCCCAGCGCCCCTAATAATCGCAATAACCGATAGTAAGCATGCGATAAAAGCGTTTTTCAAATGCTTGGTGCGGTCATATATGACCCAGGTCAACTTGTAGGAGACCTGATATGAAACTCGTCATCACATCTGCGCTCATGGCTATTACCCTTGGCCTTGGCGCCTGTGCATCCACACCGGTCGTCGGTATGGGCTCTGACATGAAAGCCACCGCTGCGACTTACGGCGACTATTCCAAGTCATGGGAAAAAGCCTCAAAAGATGAGCGCAAGGCGCTTGATCTTATGGAAGACGGAGAAAAGCGCGTCGCCAAAGGCGAGAAGCTGATCCGTGAAGCGCGCAAAGACATTCGCCGCGGCGAAGAGATGATCGAAAAAGGCGAAGCTGAAGTGCGCAAAGGCACACGCGACTCTGAAGCCGCTAAAGCTGAACGCATCAGAATCGAAAACGAATATAAACGTGCAGTTTCTGAGACTGATCAGGCAATTGGCTAAACGTCAATTTTGATAATGCGGGGCTGCAATATGTAGCCCCGCAAACCTATTCTGGGAGCGAGATATGTCCGATGATCTGATTACCATGAAAAGAGCCATGCGGCTTGCATGTGAGTTGCTTCGCTCCCAGGCGCTCATCGCTTAGACGACTGATACAAATGTGGCAACTGTAGCGGAATGGCGTAATCCCGACTCAGCAAAATTGCCCAACCTAATCCAATGCGCCGCGATCGATTCGGTCTGCGTTTCTCGCGGAGCTGCCCGCGCACCCTTCTTTGAAGCCTATGCAGCATTCCTAGACGAAAATCATGCTGAACAGCCAATAAAGTCAGTCCATATGATGCGCGCGACCTTAGATCTCCAGCGCCAAGTCGAAGCTCTGGCACAATCTATGTTCGCCGCGACCTCCTTCGAAAGCGAAGCGGGCGAGGATATTGGACCATCCGAACAAGCAGAACTCCAGCAACAACTTGAAGACATTGCTGGCATCGAGCGCACGCCTTCAGGTGATTGCAGGCCGGCGGCGTTTGATCGAAGCCATCTAAAGAACTACACCTGTTTTCCGTTTTAGTTTGTTGCGTTGGTACTGATGACAGATATTGGACGGCATTACTGTTCGCGAAGGTATCCCCACGTGTGCAACCTGTCAGAATCCTCAAACCAGCGCTCTCCGATATCCGTTCGGTAGTACATGTTCGGAATGAGAATATTTTCAACTCGGCGATACGCCTGAGCTCGGGCTTCGCGCATCGTTGTCCCGTGTCCTGAAACCACAAGCGCAACACCAGAAGAGCCTGTGACGAGCCATTCTCCATCAACGTTCTTGACGTCTTCGATATGAACCCCCTCAAGAGCAGGTTTTTTGAAAACGATCGTTGCGTCTTTTGAGTAGGTGTCGAATGTTTGCTTATCGCGAAACGGGTAGGGCGGAACGACGAGGCGAATACCGACCTGAAACCCCTTGCGCACTTTAATATCAGCACCGGAACCCGACGCCATATTGTAGAAGAATTCTGAAAGAGGTTGGGTCAGGGCGTCCGATTGGATTTGTATCGTGGGATAACCAAACCGTGACGTGAACTCGAGAGGATATATACCCTGTCCATTCACGATACAGTTGACGTCGATATAGCCGACATAGCCTTCCGCTGCGAGTTTGCCCTCCATCTTCTTTAGGGTCTGATTGAAAAGGCGATTGGGCCGCGACCAAAACATCGAGGTTCCCATCTCTCCAGTGGCAGGACCAATATTTCCCGGAAAAAGCTTCTTGTGTTCAAAATTGATATTGATCGGTTCTAAGAAGGTCTTGCCATTGAAAAACGCGCCAACGGCGACTTCCACACCGGTCACACGATGTTGAAGCTGAAAGATCTTTATCGTGTCGGACCACACCTTTTTATAGGCTTCAAGAACCCGAACGACATCTGAGCCATCTTCCTCCATGCCGACGAACAAAAGCCGTTTAATGTTTTGCGCTTCACCAGATGGTTTGATGACGTAACGGCGCGGGTTCGCCCGGACGTGCTCGATCGCTCGATCAAAATCATCGAACTCTTGATACTTCAACGTTGTGACGCCGACCGATTTTAGCTCTTCCTGACCAAACGAGCGATCGTCTTCCAAACGGTCCGTATAGGCAGTTCCACCAATTACGAGCTTTCCCCGCGCTCTCAGCTCTTCAGCTATCTCGCCATGGCCGAGGACGTCATCGAACACGATGATATCCGCCCAATCAATATGAGGTTCCCATGCGTCGACTTTGGGAACGAAGCCGTTGCCGATATCGTTCTCTTCTTTGTTATCGATATAGTATTTTACCTGGTGCCCTTCACGGACAATTTTCCAAGCGCAGTCGATATGAAGGCCGTCATTCGAAACAAACAAGAAATTCTTTTTGAGGTCCAAAGTCATTTGTGCAGGTCCGTTTGTATTAGGGATTGTTTGAATATCGACCACCCGGTTATCACGGAGAATAAGAACTGAATATCGAAACAATCTGCTGTTTAATATTCGAATAGCGAATAGACTGGTTTCGATGGAACGCGCCCGGATGAAACTAATATTAATCAATAATATCAGTTGCTTGTGTGCTGATTGGATGCGAGTGGAAACGCATCGAAGCGTGACGGCCTATAAAATTACATAAAATTTAGATTTAGGGCGAATTGACGAAAGTGAGATCGCGCATCACATCGTGATTTGGCGTTAGCAGTCGCCGGCCAAGAGTGCCAAAAAGAGGCGGGTTTCAGTCGTTACAAAAACAGACGACGCCCGGTTCAATCTGCTGTCTGGCAAGGAGTAGACAGCCATGACTTTTCGTCCATTACATGACCGTGTTCTCGTCCGTCGCATCGATGAACGCGAAAAAACCGCTGGCGGCGTAATCATACCGGACACGGCGAAGGAAAAACCCATGGAGGGCGAAATCATCGCCGTGGGAAAAGGCGTTTACGCCGACTACAAAGAACGTATTCCGCTCGACGTGAAGCCAGGTGACCGCATTCTATTCGGAAAATGGTCGGGCTCAGAAGTTACGATCGATGGCGAAGAATTTCTGATCATGAAAGAGAGCGACGTCCTTGGTGTCACAGACAGCAACCGGACGCTCTAACGAGTTGTTTTACCTAATTTTATTCCATTTTTTTATTGAGGTAGACCATGTCTGCTAAACAAGTTGTTTTCAGCACAGAGGCGCGGGAGCGCATGCTGAAAGGCGTTGATACACTCGCAAACGCCGTAAAAATCACGCTCGGCCCAAAAGGCCGTAACGTTGTCATCGAAAAATCTTTCGGCGCACCGCGCACCACGAAAGATGGTGTCACCGTCGCAAAAGAGATCGAGCTTGAGGATAAGTTCGAGAATATGGGCGCTCAAATGCTCCACGAAGTTGCTTCTAAAGCCAATGATGTGGCTGGTGACGGCACGACGACCGCAACTGTTCTGGCCCAAGCGATCGTTCGAGAAGGCATGAAGCGGGTGTCGGCTGGCATGAACCCAATGGACCTGAAGCGCGGCATCGAAAAAGCGACCTTGGATGTCGTTGCCCACCTCGAGTCTTCATCGAAGAAAGTCTCGTCAAATACCGAAATTGCGCAAGTCGGATCTATCTCTGCCAATGGCGACAAAGAGATTGGCGACATGATCGCTCAGGCGATGGAAAAAGTCGGCAATGAAGGCGTCATCACCGTTGAAGAAGCCAAGTCTCTCGAGACTGAGCTCGACGTTGTTGAGGGTATGCAGTTCGACCGCGGTTACCTGTCTCCTTACTTCGTCACCAATGCTGACAAAATGACGGCTGAGCTCGATGATCCATTCATCCTGCTGCACGAGAAGAAACTGTCTTCTCTTCAGCCTATGCTGCCAATCCTGGAATCTGTTGTTCAGTCTCAGCGTCCACTGCTGATCATCGCAGAAGACGTCGACGGCGAAGCGCTGGCCACTTTGGTTGTCAACAAGCTGCGTGGCGGTCTGAAAATCGCTGCTGTCAAAGCCCCAGGCTTCGGCGACCGTCGTAAAGCCATGCTGCAGGACATCGCGATCCTGACAGGCGGCCAGGTCATCTCTGAAGACCTCGGCATCAAGCTTGAGAACGTCGCTCTCGACATGCTCGGCACAGCGAAGCGCGTGAACATCTCTAAAGATGACACAACCATCGTTGACGGTGTTGGCACGAAAGCAGACATCGAAGCGCGCGTGGGCCAGATTCGTAAGCAAATCGAAGACACCTCGTCTGATTACGACCGTGAGAAGCTGCAAGAGCGCCTCGCGAAACTCGCTGGCGGTGTTGCTGTCATCAAGGTTGGCGGTGCGACTGAGATCGAAGTGAAAGAGCGTAAAGATCGCGTCGATGACGCGCTTAACGCAACCCGCGCGGCTGTTGAAGAAGGTATTCTCGCAGGTGGCGGTACAGCACTGTTGCGCGCCGCAAAAGCAATTTCGACCAAAGGCGACAATGATGACGAGCAAGCTGGCATCGATATCGTTCGCAAAGCGCTCGAATGGCCGTTGCGCCAGATCGCTGAAAATGCGGGCATAGAAGGGTCAGTCGTAGTTGCCAACATTTTGTCGGAGCCATCGACGTCGTATGGGTTCAACGCGCAATCTGAGACTTACGGCGATCTCATGTCTATGGGGGTTATCGACCCAACAAAAGTCGTCCGATCAGCCCTTCAGAACGCAGCGTCCGTTGCCTCGCTGCTCATCACCACCGAGGTCGGTATTACCGAAATGCCAAAGAAAAACTCAGCGGCTCATAACATGCCAATGGGCGGTATGGATTTCTAGCTACCAAAACGTGCCGCGCCCGAATGATTTGAGGCGCGGCATCCATTCACTTCGCAGCATATATAACATCGAAAGACCCGAAACGGACTGTAGAGCTTGTACAATCATATGCGTTCAGCGATTGTGAATGAACAACCCAGGGCACACGCTTATCCATGCAAGTAAAAACTGATCACGATCATCATCCGTTTATTCTGGGATATAGCGTCGCTTCGGACGGCACGGTTCAACCGCTGGATTGGGTTGAGTTGAGGCAAAAAAAGATCAGCGATGCCTCAGAACGGACCTGGGTGCACCTCAATCGCCTATCATCAGAAGCCCGAGCGTGGTTGGATCAAGACTCCGATATCGATCCGCTTGTGACAGGTGCCTTGTTCCAAGAAGACACCCGTCCCCGCGCGACTCGAATTGGCCAGGGCCTTTTGATGAATTTCCGGGGTGCGAACCATAATACAGGCGCAGAGGCCGAGGATCTCATTTCTATTCGGGTTTGGATGACCGACAAAATCGTCATCACCACCCGGGCTTACAGCATCAGGGCCGTAGATGACCTTAAAGACAAAATAGACGCTGGCGATCCGCCAGAAACGAACGGCGATCTTGTTTGCTTTTTGGTCGAAAGACTGACCACGAGACTTGAGCCGGT
Source organism: Henriciella sp. (assembly GCA_027019605.1). Classification (GTDB taxonomy): domain Bacteria; phylum Pseudomonadota; class Alphaproteobacteria; order Caulobacterales; family Hyphomonadaceae; genus Henriciella. Next base: position 23,096 of record JALUWJ010000214.1, read on the forward strand.
TGTCGCGTCTTTGGAAGAGAAAGCTGACGAGCTGGAAGCAGAATGGCTAGACCTCTCCACACCGGCCCCAAAACTAAAACTGTCCGACTTTAGACGAACAGCGCTTTCATTAAGACGCTATATAACGCCTCAACGTGAAGCGATCTCCTCTTTGATCCGCGAAGGCAATGACCTGTTCAGCGATGGCGCGAAGATAAAATTTCGCGAGATCCAAGATGTCACAATTCGCCTGTCTGAAGATCTCGATCTTGCCCGAGAGCGCGCCGTCGTCATACAGGAACAAATCGTAGAGCAGCGCGGTGAGGCGATGAACCAGCGCTTATTTGTTCTGGCAATTGTTTCAGCAGTTTTTTTACCGCTCGGGTTTCTAACTGGCCTTTTTGGGATCAATATTGGGGGGATGCCCGGTGTGGATAATGCCTATGCATTCTCGATCTTTCTGGTTTTTTTGATCGCCGTGACCGCGGGATTGTTCGGCCTATTTAAATGGTTGAAATGGATGTAGCGAGCGACGCTTACAAAGCATGATCGCACAGCGAATGAGGAAGAGGCATGAAAGGCGGTATCAACTCATACATATTGGCCAAAGAATCTCTGACCTCAGAAGAGCTTCATTCCGGCATCGTGACGGCGAAATCCGGTTTTGATCCATCCCACGCCTCGACGGACGAGATTAAATCGCTGTTTCGGGAAGGAGAGTATGCCTACTCCGATCGCCTTCCCCTGGACGACTATTTTGCCCAAATGTATGCGCTCCAAGTCGAGCTTGTGAAATTGCAGAACTGGGTGAAGTCTTCCGGCGAGAAAATCGTAATCCTATTTGAAGGGCGCGATGCAGCCGGCAAAGGCGGGACCATTAAAAGGTTTGTCGAGAACCTTAATCCGCGCGGTGCGCGCGTGGTCGCGCTCTTCAAACCGACCAGTGAAGAAAGACAACAATGGTACTTTCAACGCTATGTCGATCACTTACCGACCGCTGGTGAAATCGTACTTTTTGATCGCTCCTGGTACAACCGTGCGGGCGTCGAGCGGGTTATGGGATATTGTTCGGAGGAAGAGTATTGGAGCTTCATTGAGCAAGTGCCCGATTTTGAGAAAATGCTTATCAAAAGCGGGATTCACCTCTTTAAACTCTACCTTTCTGTCAGCAAAACCGAGCAGGCACGCAGGTTACATGAGCGCTCCATCAGCCCGCTGCATGCATGGAAATTAAGTCCCGTTGATACCGAAGCACAGGCGCGATGGGACGAATATAGTGTGGCTAAAGAAGATACGTTCACGCGAACCAATACCAACCTCTCACCCTGGATAATCGTGAAAGCAGAGGACAAGCTCAGGACCCGGCTGAACGCGATCCGGGCCGTGCTCAGCCAAATCGATTATGCAGGCAAAGACGAAACCGTCGCCTGCAAACCAGATCCACTGATCGTGGCCCGCGCTGCTGATATCATTGCAATGGATGCAAGTTAGGGTAATTTTGGCTCTCTCGACTAGCTCTATTCAGGTGGAATCGCCCAGACTCAATAGGCACGCATCTATTCGAATCTCAAATATATAATCGCAATATAATTCGCTATGCGAACCTTAAATGACGGCTTTTTTTCGCATTAGCCGAAGATCCAAGGAATGGACCGGCAATAGTGCGAGCCAGAATCCACAAAGGGAGGCCACCGCACGGAACGGGTAGCGCGTCATTATCCGCGCGCTACCCGTTTTACCTTTAGGATAATGAGGCTGAAGGAATGAAAACGACAATTGCTTGGTTCGCCGCGATTTCCGCTGTACCGCTTCTGGTGATTGTCGCGCTTAGTCCAAATCGCGTGGCGGTTGATTTTGCCATCGCCAAATTGTCAATCAGCCCATTGCTCTTGGTCGGATATTCAATCGCCGTCGGCCTCTTGATTGGGATCGCGGTCTCCATCCCAGCCAAATCCAAAACAAAGCACACTTATGGAATTCCTCGCTGAAACGGAGCGGCGGATCCTTACATTCTCATCGAAGGAAATGACATCATGAGTGGACTGAAGAAAAGCGGGCCTGATCAAAAACGGGCGCTCAAAAAACCAGCATTCGAGATCGGACAAGTCGCGCTGCCAAAACCTTATCGCCCTCATCGCAGATTCAGATACTTCGATGAGTACAAGGCGCTTGATGAGTTCTGCGATTAGACCCAACGAGCGTGTCACGTTAGCAGTCTAATCCTTCACCTCTCAAAACGACAACGCCAAAACACCTTAAAGACGTTTCAGTTTGATCGGCGCCGATCAAGCTTCTCCCAAACTAAGTAATCTCGGATAATCAAATGCCTTTCTCCGCTTTCAATACGACGGCAGATACAACGCGCCGTAAGCTTCGTCTCGGAATCAAACAGCTTGCTCGCCGCGTGAACCACGAGGACGTGGTCGAACACGTTCGCGAAGAAGGACAATTGTCCGGCCGCTATATCTTCATGACCGTGATGTCCTGCGCCATCGCGATGCTGGGACTGCTCTTGTCGTCCCCAGCTGTGATCATCGGCGCAATGTTGATTTCCCCGCTTATGGGGCCGATTATGCTGATGGGCTTTTCGCTCAGCATTCTCGAACTCAAATCCCTCCGCCAGGCGGTCTTCTCCATGTTTTGCGGCGTGCTTGCAGCGCTCGCGATCTCGATTGCCATCGTGAAACTCTCGCCTTTGACCGAGGCGACTTCAGAGATTCTGGCGCGCACGCGGCCGAACTTTTTCGATCTTCTGGTCGCTGTATTCTCTGGACTGGCGGGCGGATATGCGGTGATCCACCGCAAAGGCGAAACAATTGTCGGCGTCGCGATCGCAACGGCATTGATGCCGCCGCTCGCCGTAACTGGCTACGGAATTGCTGTTGGATCTTGGCCAGTTGCGTCAGGCGCTTTTTTCCTCTTCATGACCAACTTGCTGGCGATTGCATTATCTGTAACAGTCCTGTCTCGCATCTATGGGTTCGGCGCAGAGCATAGCCCAAAACACACAATCTGGCAGTCTGGATTGATCTTTCTCGTCTTTGGCGCGCTGTCTTTGCCGCTCGGTATTGCCTTGCGTGATATCGCATTTGAAGCCTCATCGAGCGCGACCATCCGCGCCCAGCTTTTAGGGCCATTTCCAGAGAACCAAGCCCGTATTGGTGACTTTGCAGTCGCGTTTCCTCGAGAAGGGGCCATTCGGGTTGATGCAACGATTTTGACGACGTCACGCGTGCCAGACGCTGAGCAAAGAATGCAGAGCGATCTATCAGAAAAAGTGGGCCGCATGGTCGAGCTCAATCTCGATCAAGTCATCGTTGATGCAGACGAAAACCAACGCAATGCCGAACTGTTGCAAATGGCAGAAAGCTCATTGGCCGCGCCGCTGCGAGCAGAAATTTCTCGCGTCGAGAACTTAGCGCTAGCTCAGCGAAGCGAACGCGAAATTCGAAATGCCGTTTCGTTTCCGCTGGCCGGGGCCGATATCGACGCAGACACTAACAAAGCAACCTTCTTTGCTGCGCCCAATTCCTCCTTTTCAATCGCAGCTTACCGCGCCATCGAAGCGGGGATCGCAACCAATTTTCCCGAATGGCAGGTATGGGTTGTGCCGCCTGTGCAAGAATTGCCGCTGATCGTTTTTGAAGAAGGCGGCGAAACGCTGAATGATGCGGCCTTACGCACGCTTGATGACAGCCTTTGGGCGCTTGAACATTGGGGCGTGTCCCAAGTTGAGGTGGTGGGATATGCCTCCACCGCTGGCGCGCTGCAACGCTTCAACAATCAAGCCCTCGCCTTTAGGCGGGCAGATGCAGTGGCTCAGCGCCTTCTCCAAGAAGGCATAGACGCGCAGCCGGTTGGAGAGTATCGGGCATTCAGACAAGAAGAAGAAGAACGCGTGCTCGGCTATCAGCGGTTCCAAACTGTGCTGATCAGACCCTTCTGACCGCACGCGATTTTGGAAGCAGAATGAAGACTACCTCAGTTCAACCGTTCGTCATTGCAGATCAAACCATACAATCAGGACATCAACTCGAGCTCGATCTCCCAATTAGCGCCATGTCCAACCGGCAAACCATGAGTTTGCCAGTTAAAGTCTATCACGGCGCTAAGCCTGGTCCGGTGCTCTTTGTCAGCGCAGCCATTCATGGCGATGAAATCATTGGTGTGGAAATCATACGGCGTTTGTCGAAGCGCCCAAGTCTAAAACAACTTGCAGGCACACTTCTGCTGGTTCCGATCGTCAATGGTTATGGCTTCCTCAATCGGTCTCGATATTTGCCCGACCGCCGAGACCTAAACCGCAGCTTCCCGGGCAGCGAAACAGGATCGCTCGCTGCAAGACTCGCTCATTTATTCTTAGACGAAATCGTTGAGCGTTCCGACTATGGAATTGATCTCCACTCGGCGGCCATTCATCGCGAGAATCTACCGCAAATAAGGGTGACGTCAGAAGACGATAAACTTCTCGCGCTCGCCAAAACATTCGGAGCGCCTGCGACCATCATATCATCCATTCGAGATGGATCGCTGCGCGAAGCAGCCTCTGAGCGAGGCGTGCCAGTCCTCCTATTCGAAGGCGGAGAAGGATTGCGCTTTGATGAAACTGCCGTTCGAGCGGGATTAGCTGGAATCTTGCGGGTCATGAGCTCAATCGGCATGCTTCCAAAAAAGGCCAATCAACCACCCTCGATCACGAGCTTTGTCTCCTCGAAAAGCAATTGGGTTCGTGCACCAGAAGGCGGTCTGTTGCAGCTGAAAAAGCGGCTCGGAGCAACAGTAGAGCCTGGCGACCGAATTGGTGTCGTGACCGATATTTTTGACGAGGAACAGTACGAGATTTTCTCAGAGCATGCCGGCATCGTCATCGGGCGCAGTACGCTCCCCATTGTCAATGAAGGCGACGCAATCATGCACATAGCGCGCGCCGCTGAAGCCGAAATTGCAGGAGAGCGCGTGGAAGCCTTTGTCGATCACTTGGCCCTCGCGCCGATGTTCTACGAAGATGAAATTATCTGATTAATCGGTTCTCGGATCTAAATCGCCACCCGGAATGCCCGCAGGCATAGCGGGCTGCCAATCTATTTGTTCTTCCTCCGGCACCGGGGCACGTTCAAACCGGCGGAATAACATGATCGCTGTGAGCAGAGCGAGGCACCCAAACGCATAAGCAAATAAGCCCGATGCGCCGAGTGTGGTTTGCATGATAAGACCGGCAATCAGCGGCCCGATCACTGATCCAAGCGCCCAGACGATGAGCAGCATAGACATCATAGGGGTCATATCCTCATCCTCGACCCGGTCGACCCCGTGCGCCACACACACACCGTAAAACGAAAGCGACCCCGCGCCCCACACAAAGAGCAAAACAAACATCACAGTGGAGGATATCCCATTGCCCAACATCCAAAGTGCAGCTGCTGCGAGCGCCGCGACAAAAGCCATCGCAGCCACGACATTTCTACGATCCATTTGATCCGAAATCCGCCCGGCAGGCCACTGACTGAGCAAGCCTCCGATGTTTGCGATACTGTAGGCGATGCCAGCAATCGCGAGCGCATTTACGTCGGCGTTTAGACTGCTTGTATAGATTGGGAGCAAAGCGAGGGTTCCGCTATTTACGAGACCCGCTATGAAGACACCCGCACATGCCGATGGTGAGATTTTCAGCATCCGTAATAGCGGTAGCCGTCCGCTCGCGACGCGTTTTGGTTCCTGTTGACGGGTAATACAAACCGGAACCAAGGCGGCGGCTAGAAAGAGCCCGCACCATAGAAATATTTCAGGATCGAGCGGGGCCATGCTGAGAATGATCAAAGGCCCGAGAAGAAGTGCTGCCTTCGCAGCCACATTGTATACGCCGAGAACACTGCCGCGATGCTCTTTCGCGGTGACGCGGCCAAGCCAGGCTTCAGCTGCTGCAAACATCGCCGCGAAGGTTGCGCCCTGCAAAAACCTGATCGCTGCCCAGCCAATTTCTGAGGTCCATAGGCCTTGCGAAATCGCGCCGACTGCTGTTAGCGCTGCGGCAGCCGCAAAGACGCGGATATTTCCAAGCTCGCCAATAATCCGCGGCGCAAAATAAGCGCCCGCCATAAAACCGGCGGCATGCAAAGCAGCGACGAGCCCGACGGCGCTTGAACCAGCGCCGAGCTCCGCGAGCCCGAGCGGTGTGACGACGCTGAGCATTCCGCCAGCAAGCTGCAAAAACCAAACGGCCAGTACCAAGGAAAGAACAGGGCGAATCACGATCATGTGTTCACCCTTATTGAGCGCGCAGCGCATCTTTCTGTTTGGACAGAGGACGTACCCGCGACTCCAAGAATTGATAAATCTGATCGGCGACATCAATGCCGGTTGATTTTTCGATACCCTCTAGCCCTGGCGAAGAGTTCACTTCCAGAACCTTTGGGCCAGTTTCCGATTGCAGAAGATCAACCCCTGCGATCTTTAACCCGAGAACGCGCGCCGCTTTTCTTGCCGTCTCCCGTTCGACCTTACTGAGTTTTACCGGCTCAGCCGTGCCGCCCCGGTGAAGATTGGATCTAAACTCGCCTTCCGCCGCGCGGCGGCGCATCGCCCCGACCACGCGGTTCCCAATCAAAAAACAGCGCACATCTGCGCCTGCCGCTTCGGCCACAAACTGCTGGACCAGAAAGTTTGCATCCAGACCCCGAAAAGCATCCACAAGACTCTCAGCCGCCTTTTTCGTTTCAGCCAAAACGACACCGCGTCCTTGCGTCGACTCCAAGAGCTTCACCACCAAAGGCGCCCCGCCTGTGAGATTGATCAAGTCTTTGGTGTCTTTAGGCGAGCTCGCAAAAGCTGTTAGCGGCATGCCGATTTGTGCGTCTGACAAAAGTTGATGGGCCAGAAGTTTATCTCGGCTGGCAATGATACCGTTCGCTGAGTTGAGGCAGTATGCGCCAGTGCTCGAAAATTGCCTCAGGACAGCTGTGCCATACGCGGTGATTGAGGCTCCGATCCGCGGGATGACGGCATCATAATAGGGCAAGACATTGCCATCATAATGAACCTCAGGCCGGATCCCGCCGATGCGCATGTAGCAACGGCGTGTGTCGATCACCTCGATAACATGACCGCGGGCTTCGCCGGCTTCGACCAAACGCTTTGAAGAATAAGAGTTCGGCTCGCGAGAGAGCAATGCAATGCGCAGCGGCCGACGAACAGGCTTGCGCTTTGGCAGCGCTTTATAGGCATCATAACTCAGGACGGGCTGGACAAATGATCCATTGGGATCGACCACCATGTCGTCGCCAATCGCTTGGCGGCCCAAGAGCATGCGATAAGCCATATTCTCGCGGTTCGAGAGCGTGATTTGAATTGGCCAGGACTTCTCGCCAACGCGCGCAATGGTCTCAATCACAAACCGAAGCTCGGTTTCACCGTTTGAGCTCGTAACTTCGCGGCGATCGACCACGCGCGCCGAGCAAGTGAGCTCTAAATTAGGGTTTTGCGGGTCGGGCTGAATCAAAAAGCGAACTTGCGGATTATTGGCCGGGCCAAATGGTTCGATTTCGACAGCATGGAGCGCAGATGTTTTCGCGCCTGTGTCTACTTTCGCTTTAATCGCAGGCAATCCGAGGTCGGAGAGGTCTACCCATTCCTCCCACCCAAGCTTAAACAGATCCGACATGGGCCAACCTTATAGTTGCTAAAATTCGCGCTCTAGCGTTTAGCGAGCAAAGCGCAAGCGATATTTTTCGCGAGAATTTGTACCTGAAAGATAGGCCTCTTGCGTTTGATACATACGAAGCGCGTCTTGGTATTCGCCGTCGACGAAGAACTCATCAATTAAGCGGCCTTCTTCGTCAAACCCGCAGGCGCGGTAGACGCTGACCGCGACGCTGTTTTCTGTAGAAACAACCAGGTATAGTTTATGCAAGTTTAGGACGCGAAAGGCATAATCGAGCGCTGCCAAAGTCGCAGGTTTCGCATAGCCTTTGCCCTGGTGAGGCGGGGCGATGATGATCTGAAATTCAGCCCGGCGGTGAATGTAGGTAATCTCTACCAATTCCACGAGACCGATCGGTTCGCGCTCGTGAGTTTCGATAATAAACCGTCGCTCCGACTGATCATGAATGTGTTTGAGATACAATTCCTCAAGCTCGACGAACGACTCATAGGGTTCTTCAAACCAGTAGCGCATGACACGCCGATTATTGTTCAAACCATGCACAAACCGCAAATCATCGCGCTCTAGGGCGCGAAGGCGGACGAGTTTCAAAGGCTTGTCGCGTTCCAGGTGAACGAGCTTCTCATTATCCATAGTATCGTAGAATTCCCGTGTTACGCGAATTGCACCTAAGGTGTGCTGGTTAGGTCCGGCGATACGAGCGTTAACGCGTCGAGTTGGTTACTGACCATTCAACGGTTTGGTTGGGGCTGTCTTCGATAGCTCGGGCGGGACAATCGGATCGAAGTTACAGTCCAAATCAAAGTTCCGGTCTTCGTCGGACCGTTCTAAAACGTGCTTGTGGCCTCTGCCGTGAGCGCCAAAGGGCCATGAAGGTTTGTTTCGCGCCGATGGTCGAGCTGGCACTACATCGAACGGGTCTTTCTCGGCAATAAATGCCTCGATCGATTCAATCAGAGACCGAGCCGCGGACTTCGCGCCGAGATTTGCTCGATTATCGCGCTCATCTGTAAATTTTTGTGCTGAATTAGGAGACGTAGGGTCAATAGACATTTTGCCAATTTCCATAAATGCAAAACAGATGAGCATAGAAATGCCCTAAGACCTTCAATTTGACGAACGAATTTTTCGGCAAGTATCTATTCGATTATCCGATACCTGGGGCTGATATTGCTCACTTTTTTGGTCGATCTTGCGCGTGTAAGCCGGAATGAGGCGCGTGTGACCTAATTCGACGATCCGCGGCGCTATTCAATCATGCGGAGAACAACTAAGAACCCAAAAAGAGCTCGCATACTCTACTCATTTGGAGGCCAAAATGTTCGCTATTTCCATCGCGTTGCTCGGTCTACTGTTCTTGGTGATTGGCGGGGATTTGCTCGTTCGTGGAGCCGTCAATATCGCCCAATTTGTTGGCCTATCGCCGCTCGTCATCGGTCTTACCTTGGTCGGGTTTGGAACCTCAACGCCGGAACTTGTGACATCTGTGAGAGCCTCTATGGCGGGCGCTCCAGGCATTGCCTATGGCAACATCGTTGGTTCGAACATTGCCAATATCCTTTTAATCCTCGGGCTGTCAGCGATTTGTGTGGATCTCGCAGTTTCAAGCAAAGTTCTCAAACGGGATGGTTTAATGATGTTTGCTGCGACGCTTGGATTCGCGGGCATTGCAGCTTTTGGCGAAATCAACCGCGTTGTCGGTGCATTGGGTTTGGCATGGCTCGTTGCTTACATTTTTATTGCAATCAAAGACGAGCGGCGGAGACCCGTTGTCGAAGCAGGCGCGCTTTCTGATAAGGCTCAAGCAGCTGAAGGCGTAGATCCGGCCCTAAATCCTATGACACCGCCAAGTGCCAATCTCTTGATCTCGATAGGCTTGGTCTGGGCGGGCCTCGCCGGTGTCATCGCGGGAGGATATCTCTTGGTTGATGGCTCAATCACGCTTGCACGAAACTGGGGCGTATCCGAAACGATTATTGGCCTAACCATCGTTGCAATAGGAACCTCAGCGCCAGAATTGGTGACCTCGCTCATGGCCGCGCTGAAAAAAGAAGGTGAACTTGCATTCGGGAATGTGGTTGGTTCGAACATATACAACATTCTAGCCATTGGCGGGGCAACCGCTTTGATCGCGCCTTCGAGAGTACCAGAGTCGATTATAGCTTTTGACATGGTCGTTATGATTTTGGCGAGTGTCGCGCTGTTGGTTTTCGCCGTCACGGGGGCGAAAGTGCGACGATGGGAAGGAGTCATCCTGGTGGTTGGCTACGCGTCATACATTATCGTGCTTTGGCCGTGATTGCAGGATAGCATCTGACTGGCGGCTCGACGACTGAGGATCGAGCTACGGTTGTGTTACGAAGACACGCTCGAACTCTGATGCGACGCCATGCGTAAATCCTTCCAGCTAACATCATGGCAGAAATGCATATGCGCGGTTTAGAAGGCGAATGATCCGAATGGCGAGCAATAGGAGACATAAGAAATTCGCCCCTGGCAGGCCCATTGCAGCCGTTGGATCGGCAGCAAGGGAGTGAACAATGCCATTTGATCAGTCAGAAGGAAAATGGATCCCATGGAACAAGGGAAAGCTAGTCGGTCAGAAAGCACCCCTCAAACCACAGGAAGTTTGGTCGATACGCGTTCGATTGCAACTCGCGGACAACAAGCGAGATTTGGCACTCTTCAATCTTGCGATCGACAGCAAACTTAGAGGATGCGATCTGTTGCGGCTACGCGTCTCGGATTTGCGCATGGGCGGTGAGATCAGAAACCGAGCCAAGATCATTCAACAAAAGACAGGTGCAGCGGTTCAATTCGAAGTCACGAAACAAACCCGCGATGCTGTTGAGGACTGGATTGAAGTGAAAGGCCTGCGACCACACGATTGGTTGTTTCCAAGCAGAAAGGACACGATGCGTCATCTCTCAACCCGGCAATATGCTCGGATCGTCGAGGGCTGGGTCCAATCAATTGGTCTCCCTCGATCGTCATATGCAACTCATTCCATGCGACGGACCAAAGCAACATTGATTTATCGCAAGACAGGCAACCTCAGAGCTGTTCAACTTCTGCTCGGACACAGCAAAATTGACAGCACAGTTTTGTATCTTGGTGTCGAGGTTGAGGATGCCTTGAGTCTGGCTGAAAGCATCGAACTATGATCAATCCGGTGAGGGCATTCTTTTTCAACGATCTATAGGTCATCCGCCCTTGGAAAAACGGCGGAAGGAGGACTTTCGATCAGTCTTATCAACACCCGGATAGGTATAGAAAGGGTCAGCCAAGTCGGGGGCTGGGGAGGGATGGAGGTCTTTGGCTGACCCTTTCCGAGGTGACGCGGGGCGGGTTTCATTTCCCCGCATCACCTGTTCGCAAAGTTAGAAATCCATGCCGCCTGCTGGCATCGCTGGTGCAGGAGTTTCTTTCTTGGGTAGTTCAGCGATACCCGCTTCGGTCGTGATCAACAGTGACGCGACCGACGTCGCGTTCTGGATGGCTGAACGGACAACCTTTGCGGGATCGATCACACCCATCGATACAAGATCGCCATAGGCTTCGGTTTGTGCATTGAAGCCGTGCGCTGCAGAGTTTTGTGCCAATACGTTGGCAACAACCACGGACCCTTCGATGCCCGCGTTTTCTGCGATCTGACGGATCGGGGCCTCGAGCGCTTTACGAACGATGTCGATACCGGCCTGCTCGTCAGGGTTGAGACCTTTGGCTGTTATGGCCTGGGCCGCGCGGAGCAAAGCTGTTCCGCCGCCCGGAAGGATGCCTTCCTCGACCGCCGCACGGGTTGCATTGAGCGCGTCATCGACGCGGTCTTTGCGCTCTTTCACTTCGACTTCGGTTGCGCCGCCAACTTTGATCACGGCCACACCACCTGCCAATTTGGCCAGACGCTCTTGCAGCTTCTCGCGGTCATAATCTGACGAGGTGTCTTCGATCTGACGGCGGATTTGAGAAACACGTGCTTCAATGTCAGCTTTGCTTCCAGCGCCATCCACAATGGTGGTGTCATCTTTTGAGATGTTTACGCGCTTCGAGGTGCCGAGCATATCAAGCGTCACGTTTTCAAGCTTGATGCCGAGGTCCTCAGAAATGACCTGGCCACCCGTCAAGATTGCAATGTCTTGCAGCATGGCTTTGCGGCGATCTCCAAAGCCAGGTGCCTTTACAGCAGCGACTTTCAAGCCACCGCGCAGTTTGTTGACCACCAAGGTTGCAAGCGCTTCGCCGTCAACGTCCTCGGCCACAATGACTAATGGACGTTGCGCCTGGACGACACTTTCAAGCAAGGGCACGAGCGGTTGAAGCGAGGAGAGCTTCTTCTCGTGCAGCAGGATGTACGGGTCTTCCAATTCGACTGACATCTTTTCGGCTTCTGTTACGAAGTATGGCGACAGATAACCGCGATCGAATTGCATGCCTTCGACAACTTCGAGTTCAGTCTCAAGCGACTTGGCTTCCTCAACGGTGATGACGCCTTCATTGCCAACCTTGTCCATGGCTTGAGCAATCATATCGCCAATCTCGTTGTCGCCATTTGCCGAAATGGCACCAACCTGAGCGATTTCAGAGTTCGCAGAGACCTTTTTCGATGAGGTCTCTAGGTGGCCAACCACGTCAGCTGCCGCCTTTTCAATGCCACGCTTGAGGTCCATCGGATTCATTCCCGCGGCAACACGTTTCATGCCCTCGCGTACGATGGCTTGAGCAAGCACTGTCGCCGTGGTGGTGCCGTCTCCCGCGACGTCATTGGCTTTGGATGCTACTTCTCGGAGCATCTGCGCACCCATATTCTCAAGCTTATCCTCAAGCTCGATTTCCTTGGCGACGGTTACGCCGTCTTTCGTGGTGCGTGGGGCACCGAAAGACTTTTCAATGACAACGTTGCGGCCTTTAGGGCCAAGCGTGACTTTCACAGCATTGGCCAGAGTGTCGACGCCTTTGAGCATTTTTTCTCGGGCGTCAGAACTGAATACAACTTGTTTCGCAGACATAGTCTTACCCCAAAAATTTTAGAGATTTAGAATGCGCCTTAAGCGGCTTGCTTAAGCGCCTGGCTGGTTTCGATAATGCCGAGGATGTCGCTCTCTTTCATGATGAGCAGTTCTTCGCCATCAATGGTAACCTCAGAGCCAGACCACTTCCCAAACAGGATGCGGTCGCCCGTTTTAACCTCAAGCGGAATGCGTTCATTATCGTCTCCGACAGCGCCGTTTCCAACGGCAATGATTTCGCCTTCCATGGGTTTTTCTTTGGCAGTGTCTGGGATGATAATCCCGCCTGCAGTGGTTTCGCTTTCTTCGATGCGACGGACCAGAACACGGTCGTGAAGCGGTCGGAAAGTCATAGTTTTGAGCCTCCTGGTGCTACAGTTGGATTTGGTACTTTGACCGAAAAACGGTGTCAGCAGTTTCAAGACGGCCATTTGGCACTCCCCTGTTAGATTGCTAACGAGATTTTGATTGGGAATGGCGATTTTTGTTTTCAAGAATTTCGCATTCTTAAAAAGTGTTAATCCTTTGAACAGAATAGCAGCCGCACGCACCGAGTGCTACTAAGCCCATGAAAAAAATAAGATTATTGACAAAACGGCAAACTTTTCCAGACTGATTACAAAGGAGGAGACATGACCGATCACGACTTTTCAGAACGCCTTTCAGGTGGCGGCTTATTGACGGCGGAGATACTTTACCGGATGCCGGATCATCCCGGTATTTTGCAGACTTTTTGCTTCCAAAGCATCGATCAGGCACCGAAATTTCCGAAGCTTAACGCGTTCCTCGATCATTGGCGCCGCGAGATAGAAGCCGTCATTCATTCAATTCGGATTGCTCATAGTGATTTGATCGGACCAACAGAGGTCAATCTTCACGACGCGGAGTTCCGTTTGAACTGAAGCCGGCCATGTCCGCACGTGTCTTCAGCGCTGAAGATTAAAAATTTTTTAGCTGAAAAATCGGCCCCTTGAACACCGTTTTGGTTTTCCCAAATCTCATCCCGCCGTGACGGCAAAGTTTATGAAAGTGAGGAAAATCAAAGCGGAGCTTTTCTATGTTCAGGCAAAAATGGCTTCTTTCCGGCGCGGCTGCGGCGGTACTTATTTCAAGTTTCGGTGCGTTTCAGCTTGGTCAATCAACCGCGCAAGCTGAGACCCAATCAGCGGTTCAAACCGTTTCATCTCCCCCTGTTATTCTAAACACATCAACGATCAGTCCCGCGATGACTCTAGACGAGGATCGCGGTGTTGCGACCATGGCGCCTTTGCTTGAGGCAACAACACCCGCCGTCGTAAACATCGCGGTCGAAACGCGCGTTCAAGCTCGAATGGGACCGTTGATGCAGGACCCGTTCTTCCGGCGCTTCTTCGACATGCCGGACCAAATGCCGGAGCAACGTCGCCAGTCAGTGGGCTCTGGCGTGATTGTCGATGCGGGTGACGGATACATTCTCACCAATCATCATGTTGTCGATCGCGCCGACAGCATTACCGTGACATTGAAAGACGGTCGCCGCTTTGAGGCTGAACTGGTTGGGAGCGATGATGCCACCGATATTGCGCTCCTCAAGATCGACGCCGATAATCTGACGGCTCTGTCGCTTGCGACGGAAACCGATGTTCGCACCGGCGATTATGTCGTCGCGATTGGCAATCCGTTCGGGCTCGGACAGACGGTCACCTCTGGAATTGTGAGCGCGATCGGGCGCAGCGGCTTGAACAATGATCGCTATGAGAATTTCATTCAAACCGACGCCCCGATTAATCCAGGCAATTCGGGTGGCGCGCTAATCAACTCCAAAGGCGAGTTGATTGGTATCAATACAGCCATCATCGCACCGAGCGGCGGCAATGTCGGCATTGGTTTTGCCGTTCCAATGAGTATGGCGAAGAATGTCATGGATCAACTTATCGAGCATGGTGAAGTCAAACGAGGCCGGATCGGTGTGACCATTCAGACTGTGACGCCTGACCTTGCAGAAGCGCTTGATTTGAAAGTCACCGAGGGCGCGATCGTCTCTGAAGTGATCGACGGATCGCCATCCGATGAAGCGGGTATCAAAGCAGGCGATGTGATTATCTCGGTCAATGACAAGCCGATCACCAGTTCGACCGATTTACGTAATACGGTGGGCCTAACACCAACAGGCGAGAAGCTCGAGGTCACCCTATTACGCAATGGCAAGGAGCGGCGCGTCGATGTGGGGATCGATGAGATCCAGAATGACACCAATCGCGCGATCGCTCGTCTGGATGGCGCTCGATTTGGGAATGTACCCGACAGCGTTTCGTCGAATACCGAAGGCGCCTATGTGCTCTCTGTTCAACCCGGCAGTCAGGCCTGGCGTGCCGGATTGAGGGACGGTGACGTCATTCGTGAGGTTAACAGAAGACCTGTTGAAAACGCTCAATCGTTCGAAGACGTAGTGTCCGAAAACGAAGGCGTGCTGGCACTGACCATAGAGCGAGGATCAGCACAAGTTTTCCTCGTGCTTCGATAGAATTCCAAGTTTGCTGCGCCGTTAGGCTTAGTCTGGCGGCGCAGTTTCTACCCGCGTGAAAATAGAAAGGAGACTACTGTGAAACGCATTTCTCGACGTACTAAACTATTCGCACCTGCTGTGATTGGCGCAGCTGTCGCCTTTGCGCAGCCTTCGTTCGCGGACACGGATGCAACGGAAACCGCAGAAGCTGCGGCCGCGCCGGAACAAACGGTCGAAGCGACTGAACATGCTAAAGCGCAGGAGCCCAAGACCTTCTGGCAAAGAATTGTACACGCCGCCGCTCAAACGTCTCAGCAACTCAGCGAAGAGGTGACGGCTGACAGTCAATCCGCCGATACAGATCAGGCAAAAGACAAAGAGGACACGCAATACGAGCTCTAACTGCCCGCATGCGCCTCACAAATTTTGAAAGGTACTGAAAATGGTCACACAAACCGAGATCACTGAAGATATCTTCAATGAATACCTAGAGATGGGATTTAACCCATTCGGGAGCGGGCCGGTGCCGGTTTTTGTTAAACCCGCTAGCAAGACTGCGCATGACGCGACCGACCTTTATGCGGACGAAGAGAGCCCCCTCGGCCAAAATCGAGACGAAGGAGAGTAAACCCAAGCAACTTTGAGTTCCGCTCGATCACGGTAATCGAAATATTTAAAGCCGAGGTCGAGCGGAATCTTTTTGCTTTGAAGTCGGTGACGTTCTGAAAAGATACTTCTCGTAAATCCAATCCTGCCACGAAACAGGCATCTAAAGGTACGCTGAGCGAGCAGAAGCAGACATAACATTTGCTTGAACAATAGTAGCGACTCGCCAGACTATTGGGCATTATGTAGCGGGTGTTTGTTTGCTAAACCAATTGAACGATATGGGGGCCAGAACGTATCTGGCCTTAGTAATGTTCGCCTGGGTTTCCATTATGCTATTCATTGGAAGCTTAGGCGCTTTCCTAGGTGCTCCCGAATCCCACGCACCTTTGTTCATCACACTGATTCTCACAAGCATCGCAACATTGAGCATATCGGCGCTTTCAGTTTCATTGCAGAAGATCAAAGATGAAGAAGAATCCACCCAACGCGCGACGGCTACATTTGTCTTTATAAACTCGGCTGGTGTGTTGGTCGGTATCGTCACCGACCTTTCAGAAGTTCTAGAAACACGCAGCACAAAGGAGATCAACAACGGACTGACCTATCTTTATGGAAGGGTTTCAGATCAGAGCATTCCAATTTGGCTGTATGCCGCATTATTGGCGGTTGTGTTAGTTTTGGGGACTATGATCGTCATACGAGGCGCGCGATTGCTCTCTGAGGATCGTCGGGTATCTGAAGCCGAACTTCAGCGCGTTGGCGCTTACGCGATGTCTTTGCTAGCGCTCTGGATTCTGGTCTGTTTGCGTTGGCACAAACTTCCGTACGGAGCTGAAATTATAGCGCGAGGATGGACTCTAAGCTTATACGCCATCCTTGTTGCCGTAACGGTGTGGTTTTACGGGCGCTGGAGTGTGCGCGGCATTGCACTATTTGTTCGGGCTCTTGCGGCTCTTCAGAATGGTTTGGTGGCGGTTATTCGAAGGCCACTCACTTGGAAAATAATTCTCATTACAATTTTGGCGGTGGCTGGCGGTTACCTACTTGCCACCATCGCGAGATACATTCTCGCAGTAGTCGTGTCTGCCCTAGGTCAAGCTGAAGTGGGCATGAGCGCCGAAGCTAGAAGCTATTTGGTGGAGTCTTCCCGTGGCGCAATGGTGCGAGCCATAACGCTCGTAAGTTGGTTTTTAGTGACAGTTTTGATCGCCGTTTGTCTTTGGTTCGTCGGATTAGCCGTGAAGCACGGGGTATCGGTCTCCATTAGTGCTCTTTGGAGAACGATGAAGAGGGTAAAGGTTCCCTCATTCAAGCTGACACTTTTGCCTTCGATAGGCTTCGCATTGTCTAGTTGGCTGACGATAGGTCAAAAAATCGCCAGGTTTTTGAAATATCCCGCACTTTTCGTCGGCACGTTGATGTGCCCCTAGAACGGTAGACGCCTTGCAAGGTAAAACTGGAAGCAAGGAGTTATGGTCCATGTCAGGACGGATTAGATATACAGAAGAGTTCAAGCGCGAGG
>JALUWJ010000215.1 GCA_027019605.1 Henriciella sp.
CAACTGACCGACGGCCCAATAGGAGTCTGAGGCTTCAGTGTTTCCGGCAACGGTTGAGATCGTCGCCTCGGTTCCATTACAATCAATAACAAATCCCTCAGCGCGGTCGCGCATTAAGGGGCCAACATTATCAACTTCAGCGGGAAGCGGTGCTTGATTCGTCATATCGGCAGTTAAATAAACAGGGCTGAAAAACCGGTTAATATCCCGACGCCCCCATCTGACACCCAACTTAGTGTCGGTGGGCCTTGACATTCTAAGCTCCTGAGCGCCAAAAGCCGCCTTTATTTCTCCTCCCAAACGGAGCGTATCATGCACGCTTATCGCAGCCATACCTGCGGCGAACTCCGCAAGTCCCATGTCGGACAGACTGTCAAACTCTCAGGTTGGCTTCACCGCCGCCGAGATCATGGCGGAGTGATGTTTATCGATCTGCGCGATCATTACGGTCTGACGCAATGCGTTTTTGATCCAGACTTCCCGGCATTTGCCGTCGTTGAGCGCCTTCGAACCGAAAGCGTGATTACGATTGAAGGCGAAGTGCTGGCGCGCGATTCTGAGCTTGTGAACGAGAACCTCGCCACGGGTGAAATCGAAGTGCGGGTGAAAGAAGCCTCCGTTCAGTCTGAAGCAGCTGAGCTGCCGCTGCCTGTGTTTGGCGAGCCAGACTATCCGGAAGATATTCGCCTGAAGCACCGCTATTTGGATTTGCGCCGTGAGACCTTGCACGCAAACATGATCCTACGCGCAGAGGTCATCGCCTCTATTCGTCGCCGTATGGTGGAGCAGGGCTTCACGGAGTATCAGACACCGATCCTGACCGCGTCGTCACCAGAAGGCGCGCGTGACTTCCTCGTGCCGTCACGTTTGCACCCAGGTGAGTTTTACGCGCTCCCACAAGCACCGCAGCAGTTCAAGCAGCTCCTGATGGTGTCTGGCTTTGATCGTTATTTCCAGATTGCTGCGTGTTTCCGCGATGAGGATGCGCGTGCAGACCGTTCGCCAGGTGAGTTCTATCAGCTCGATATCGAGATGAGCTTCGTCACTCAGGAAGACGTGTTCCAGTCTATCGAGCCGGTCATGCATGGCGTGTTCGAAGAATTCGCTGATTGGCAGGGCAAAGGCCGCAAGCTTCCTGAAGGACCGTTCCCGCGGATCCCGTATGCTGAAGCCATGGCGAAGTATGGCTCGGACAAGCCAGACCTGCGCAACCCAATTGAACTCGTCGACGTGACTGAGTTCTTTGAGGATGACAGCAAGACGGGCTTCTCGATCTTTGCCAAAATCATCAAAGGCGGCGGCAAGGTGATCGCGATCCCAGCCCCGAAAGCCACAGAGAACCAGTCCCGGAAATTCTTCGATGACATGGACAAGTGGGCGAAAAAGGAAATGCAAGCGCCAGGCCTCGGCTACGCGCGTTTGCGAGCTGGTGATG
>JALUWJ010000216.1 GCA_027019605.1 Henriciella sp.
AAAGCAGATGATCTGATTGCCTGGGCGCGCACCGGTTCACTGATGTGGATGACGTTTGGTCTCGCCTGCTGCGCGATTGAGATGATGCAGGCGGGTAACCCGCGCTACGATCTTGAGCGGTTTGGCATGGCGCCGCGTGGGTCGCCGCGTCAGTCTGACGTGATGATCGTTGCTGGTACGCTGACTAACAAAATGGCGCCAGCCCTGCGCAAGGTTTACGACCAAATGCCAGAGCCGCGCTATGTGATCTCGATGGGGTCCTGCGCGAATGGTGGTGGTTACTACCATTACAGCTACAGTGTTGTTCGCGGATGCGATCGCATCGTGCCGGTAGATATCTATATTCCAGGCTGCCCGCCGACCGCTGAGGCGCTGGTTTATGGTTTGTTGCAGCTTCAGAAAAAGATCCGCCGTGAAGGCTCGATTGATCGCTAGAGGGCGTTGAACATGGTAGATCAAACCGAAGCGCTAACCGAACTCGGCGAGCATATTGCGAGCCAGATGCCTGACGCCGTGCGCAAGTTCGACGTTCGTGTTGGTGAATTGAATGTATATGCAGAGCGCGATCAGATCGTTGCGCTCCTGGACTTCTTGAAGCGTGACTCAATGTGCATGTTTGAGATGGTCGTGGATGTCTGCGGGGTCGATTATCCAGAGCGCAGCCAGCGCTTTGAGGTCGTTTATCACCTCCTGTCCATGCGCCTGAACCAGCGCATGCGGGTCAAGATTTCGACGGATGAAGACACGCCTGTTCCAAGCATTGTCGGGCTTCACCGCGGCGCTGATTGGTTCGAGCGCGAAGCGTTTGACATGTATGGTGTCGTATTCTCCGGCCACCCGGATATGCGTCGCATTCTGACCGATTATGGCTTTGAGGGGTATCCGCTCCGTAAAGACTTCCCGCTCACTGGATTTACCGAAGTGCGCTACGATGATCTCGAAAAGCGGATCGTCCATGAGCCGGTTCAGCTGACGCAAGAATACCGCAACTTCGATTTCCTCTCGCCTTGGGAAGGGATGACCTCTGAAATTCCTGGCGATGAAAAAGCGACCACCGAAGAGGAGGGCGCCTAATGGCTGATGATATGAAGTCCGTTCCAGAGGAAGATCGCACCTTCACGCTGAATTTCGGGCCGCAGCACCCGGCGGCGCACGGTGTGCTGCGTATGGTTATGGATCTCGACGGGGAGCTTGTAGACCGCATCGATTGTCATATCGGTCTGCTGCACCGCGGGACTGAAAAGCTGCTTGAGTATAAGACATATCTCCAGGGGCTGCCTTACTTCGATCGACTGCACTATTCCGCGCCGATGAACCAGGAGCATGCTTGGTGTCTGGCGATTGAAAAGCTGATTGGACTCGACGTGCCACGCCGAGGCAGCTTTATCCGCGTTCTGTATTGCGAGATGGGCCGGATTCTTGAGCACT
>JALUWJ010000217.1 GCA_027019605.1 Henriciella sp.
GGGATATTTTGGGTGCTCACCTACTGGGATGCCGCGTCCATTGTCGATCACTTCGACATAGCCATCGGCGCGCAGGTGGACCTCAATGCGCGAGGCATGGCCTGCAACGGCCTCATCCATGGAATTGTCCAGGATTTCCGCGAACAGGTGATGGTAGGCGCGCTCATCGGTCCCACCAATATACATTCCGGGACGTTTGCGAACCGGTTCGAGGCCTTCAAGGACCTCAATGTCTTTTGCGCTATAGCCAGAAGGATCAGTTTTCATATCGTTGAACAGGTTTGATTGCTTTGCAGCGCCCATAATGGTTTTCTCCCCGTAAGCCCATTCGCCCACTGATTCCAAGGACTTCCATCATGACGATTAAGATTAATACGCCATTAACCCTGCCTTCTGGCGTCGAATTGCCCAATCGGCTCGTTAAGGCGGCAATGACGGAGCGATTGGCGAATCCGAGGAATGAAGTCACAGATCGCCATCTGCGCCTGTACAAGGCCTGGGGCGATGGGGGCATCGGGTTGCAGATCACGGGCAATGTCCTGGTGGATCGGAGGAATTTAGAGGCTCCCGGGAATGTCGTCATAGATGGCGCGCCGTCGAATGAACATGCTGTCATGCTGAGCAAATGGGCTGAGGCGTGCAAGGCAGGCGGTGGTAAAGTGGTGATGCAGCTGAGTCATGCGGGGCGGCAGACGCAGAAACTCGTCAATCCACAGCCTGATGCACCAAGCGCGATCGCGGTTGATTTGCCGGGCGGCCAGTTTGGAACGCCGCGCGCGATGACCGGCGATGATATCAAGCGCCTGATCGAGAAATATGCGATTGCCACAAAAACGGCGCGGGCTGCGGGCTTTGATGGCGTTCAGATCCACGCCGCCCATGGTTATCTGATGAGTCAGTTTCTCTCGCCGCTGACCAATCAGCGAGATGATGAGTGGGGCGGGCCGCTGGAAAACCGCGCGCGTCTGCTGCTGGAGGTGCTCAAAGCCGCGAAAGCCGAGGCAGGTCCCGCATTCGGCGTGTCGGTGAAGCTGAATTCAGCCGATTTCCAGAAAGGTGGCTTTACCCAAGACGACTCCACCGCCGTGATCGGCATGCTGAACCCGCTCGGCCTCGACTTTGTCGAGATTTCAGGTGGCAATTACGAGCAGCCGAAAATGATGGATATGGAAGGGCTGAAGCCTGCCCATGATGATGGCGCGCGCGAGAGCACGAAACAGCGCGAGGCGTACTTCCTCGACTACGCGCAAGAGGTTCAGTCGGTGGCGGAGATGACATTGATGGTGACTGGCGGATTCCGTACGCGCGAGGGCATGAATGCCGCGCTAGAAAGCGGTGAGGCCGATCTGATTGGGCTCGGGCGACCGCTCTGCGTGGATGTCGATGCACCGGCGCAACTGGTTGCGGGTGAGCTATCGGAGCTGCCGACGTGGGAGAAGACGTTGCGCATCGGACCCGGCATATTCGGGCCGAACTCTTCGATCGGTCTGTTCAAAGCGCTGAACGGATTCGGGATGCAAGGCTGGTTCTACCATCAGCTACACCGGATCGCCGATGGCGAAGATCCCAACCGCAAACTCGGCGTGCTAAGCGCTTTCCTGAAGATGCAAGGCATCGACTCGAAGATGGCGAAAGCCTACCAGGCAGACTTGAAACAGACGGAGTCGGTATGAGCCTCAGCATTTCATCCACGTTCGACAGTGGGAATATCATCGTCAAAGACGCGAGCGATCCGGCAAATGTCCGTTTGGCGATCGCGAACGATCATCAATCCGACTTTTATCAATGGTTCCATTTTCGCGTCACAGGTGAAAAAGGGCAGAAACTTCGCCTGATTATAGAAAATGCCGGCGGCGCGGCTTATCCAAAGGGATGGGAAAACTATAAAGCCGTCGTCTCACAAGACACAATGGAATGGCGCCGGGTGACAACGTCTTATGATGGTCAGCACCTGACGATTGAAACCGAGCTTCCCGAAACGTCGATCTATGTCGCGTATTTTGCGCCATACTCATCAGAGCGTCACCAAATGCTAATCGCGGGGGCTCAGAATTATGAACATTCGAGTGTCAGCGTGCTCGGGCAAACGCTCGATGGGCGCGACTTGGACCTGATCACAATCGGCGAACCTGGCCCAGACAAACGCGCGATCTGGGTCACCGCGCGCCAGCATCCCGGTGAAACCATGGCCGAATGGTGGATGGAAGGTTTTCTGGAGCGTATGCTCGACCCGATCTCTGCGATTTCGAAAGACCTATTGTCACGCGCCGTGTTTTACGTCGTGCCGAAGATGAACCCCGATGGCAGCGCGCGAGGACATCTGCGAACCAATGCGGCGGGTGTGAACCTCAACCGCGAATGGGATACGCCGAGCTTGGAGAAAAGCCCCGAAGTCTATCTCGTCTTGCAAAAGATGATCGAAACAGGCTGCGACCTCGCGCTCGATGTGCATGGCGATGAGGCTTTGCCGTACAACTTTATCGCTGGAGCCGAAGGCATTCCGAGCTGGAGTGACCGGTTGGCGAGCTTGCAGGACACGTTCAAAAACTCGTACGTGAAGTCCTCAAACGGTGCGTTCCAAACCCAATATGGTTATCCGACGAACGCGCCGGGCAAGGCAAACCTGACGATTTGCAGCAATGCCCTGGCCGAGCGGTTCGATTGCCTCGCGATGACATTGGAAATGCCGTTCAAAGATGACGCAAATCATCCAGACGCAAACTTTGGCTGGTCGCCGATGCGCTGCAAGCAATTGGGGGCGAGTGTTCTAAGCCCGATGCTGGCGGTTATGCCGTCGCTGCGGTGAGTTTCGACATCGCTTGCTCAATCAATCGATAGCTCTGAATTCTGGTTTCGAGACTGTCAGTAATCGAGAGCATAAAGAACTCTCTGGCACGGGTTTGTTCAGCGGTTTCCATCAGGCGCTGGGCGACTGTTTCGCCAGTGCCAATGATGCCGCGTTGCGGCGGCTCGAGCGGCGCGCGCTCCAGCGTCTCCAAAGCAGTGTCCGTGTCCAGATACTGCGTGAATTTACCCGTCGCGCGACCCAGCGCCCAAGCCTTGATTGGTGCAGAGAGGCGATCCGCTTCAGCCTGTGTCTCAGCAGCCAGAACCACGAGCCCGACGGCGGCATAAGGCTCCGCGCAAAACGGCGATGGTTCAAACGCATCATAATAAGCGGCGAGCGCGTCACTCGCGCCGCCCGGGTTCAGGAAATCTGCGAATGCGAGCTTCAGCCCCATCTGCCCTGCGAAAGCTGCTGAGCCTGGTGACGAGCAGAGCATCCACAAATCCGGGTGCGGCCCGGCGGGATTGGCGGCAATGCCGCGCGCGCGATGATCCTCAGGAAATTTGACCTCACCACTGGAGTCCAGCAGCCAGTCCATCAGCATTCGTAACATGGTCGGAAAATTCTGTCCGCCCGGGCCAAGCAAGGCCGCTGAGGCGCGAGGATCTGCTCCAGTGGCGCGGCCGAGACCAATCTCGATCCGCTCTGGATAGAGCTGCGATAGGGTCTGTCCCCATTCGGCTACTTTTAGCGGCGAGTAATTTGGCAGCATGATGCCACCAGAGCCCAATGTGATCCGCGAGGTTCGGGCGGCGAGATCCGCCATCAGCACTTCGGGTGTGGTGCCCGCAAAGCTGCTCGCATTGTGGTGCTCTTGCACCCAATAGGAGCGAAAATTCATCGTGTCGGCGGCCTGAACCAGCGCACGCGATTCATTTAATGCGTCTGCGGCGCTGCGTCCTTTGAAGATCGGCGAAGGATCCAGGATGGAGAGTGTGGGTTTCATCGCGCTCGTTGTGCGCTATGCAGAGGCCTGACACAAGCTGGAGTAAGTGATGCGCGTTGTATTTGTTTCGGTATTGGGATTTGTCTTGGCGGCTTGCGGCGAAGCCTCGGTTCCGGTCGAATCGGAGAGTGCTGCGCTAGAGCAAATCATTGCTGATGCGCCCGCCGGTCCATTGCCGGCTTCGCCATATCCGACACATTACGCGCTCGATTTGACACTGGACCCGCGTGAGGCGCGGTTTGGCGGAACGGTCACAATGACGCTCGCCTTGGAGCAGGACGCGGACGGGGTCTATCTGCATGGCCGGGACTTAGAGGTCACCGAAGTTCGATCTTTTGCGGGAACAGAAGAGCCCGTCACCGGCAATTGGACGATGGCCCGCGAGTCCGGGGTTGCATGGGTGAGCTTTGGTCAGTCGGTTCCAGCGGGCGAGGTGGTCGTTGAAATTGACTATAACGCGCCATTCGATGCCAACCTGTCCGGCCTGTTTAAAGTGACAGAGCAGGGCGACGCCTATGCTCTGGCAAAATCCGAAAGCATCCAGGCCCGCCGCTTCATGCCGGGCTTTGACCAACCGGCCTTTAAAGCCCCGTTTGATGTCTCGCTGATCATTCCTGAGGGTGATTCAGCGATTTCGAACGCACCAGAGGCCTCCGTCGAGCCGTTGGACGGTGGCCTGAAGAAAGTCACTTTCGAAACCACGCGGCCTTTGCCGACCTATTTATTGTCGCTCGCGGTTGGCAGCTTTGATGTCGTCGATGCAGGCGTGCTGCCACCGAATGATGTTCGGCCCGATCCCATTCCTTTGCGCGGCTTTGCCCGCCGCGGAAAAGGCCAGGAGCTTGCCTTGGCACTAGAGACGGCGCCGGAACTGGTGCGGGTGTTCGAAGAAGCACTGCAGCAGCCATATCCATATAAGAAGCTCGACATCGTCGCCGCCCCGCAATGGCCCTCTGGAGCAACAGAGCTGGCGGCGGCGATCACCTATCGAGAGAGCCGAATTCTCGCGAGCCCCGATATTGGACCGGCGGCGCGTCGGAGCTTGCTCGCCATTCACGCGCATGAAGTGGGGCATATGTGGTTCGGCAACTTGGTGACGCCGCCTTGGTGGGATGACCTTTGGCTGAAAGAGGGCTTTGCAAGCTGGGGGGAGGGCGCGAGCCTGTCAGAAATGTATCCGAGCGAAGGCTATGAGCTCGATGCAATCGTCGACGGCATCCGGGCGATGGATCTCGACAGTTTGGCGAGCGCAAGGGCGGTTCGAGAGCCGATCGCGCTGAACGAGAATGTTCGCAACGCGTATGACTCGATCACTTACAATAAGGGCCTTGCCGTGATCGGAATGGTCGACGCCTATTTCGGAGCAGACGTATTTCGGCCAGCGTTGGGTCGATATGTTGAGGCCTACGAAGACGGCGTCGCGGACAGTCCGGAATTTTTTGATATTATCGGCCGCGAGACTGGCGAACCCAACCTCACCCGCGCGTTTCGTAGCTTTGTTGAGCAGAACGGGCTTCCTCTACTCACGGTTTCGTCCTCTGTTTCTTCTGATGCCGGATCAGAGGTGCGAGATTATCAGATCACACAATCTCGATATGCGCCGCTTGGGAGTTCTATCGAAGACGACCGAAGCTGGGTTGTGCCTGCGTGCTATGTGGTCGGGCTCTCAAATGAGCGTTTCCGGAGCTGCATGCTGATCTCCGAAAAGTCTCAACCCGTACCGTCTGCTTTGGTTCCAGCCGAGTTGAGTGGTCGTCGTTGGTTCCTGCCAAATGCCGACGGGACCGGATATTATCGATTCTCGATGCCGTATGAGATGTGGCAGAACCTCGGACGGAATTTTGGTGCGTTGAACGCCGCTGAAAAGCTTTCGACGTTAGATAGCGTCGGCGCTGAATTTGCGGCGGGACGGATCGATGTGCAAACGGTTTGGCGCTTCATCGATGAGGTCGTGAAAGACGAAGAGCGGCGGGTCGTCCAGGCGGCCATCCGCGAGGCCGGAAAATTCGAACGCCTTCTCGCCGATGATGAAGCGGCTTTGGCGGGGTATCGCGCCTGCGTCTTGGATGTGTTTCGCTATCGCTACACCGCGCTCGATCAGCATGGCGGTGATGACCCTGAACTTGAGATTATGAAGTCGAGCCTAGAGCGGTTCTTGATCCGCGTTGGACAAGACGAAGCCCTTCGACAAGATCTCGCAACGGCGGCCGCGAGCTTCATTGGCTTGCAAGGCGCGGTATCCGACCGAGAGATCACGACCGACGAATACCTTACAGCCATGGCGATCGGGTTGCAGGTTTATGGCGAGCCGTTCCTGGATCGATTGTTAGAAGCCCGCAGCGAGTTTGATGATCCTGTTTTTGCGCAAGCTGCCGCCTATGCAATCGGTCAAAACAAGGATCCGAGCCTACTCGATCGTATCCTGGGTCTGGCACTGACCGGAGACCTTGGTAGCCGCGAAACCCGCACAATCGTCCGCGGCCAGATGCGACAGGCGGAGACCCGCGATGCGACCTGGGCTTGGGTGCAGGAGAATTTCCCGACATATCTGGAGGTCATCCCGCGCCAGAGGAAACGATCCAGTCCGGCGCTTGCCGATGCAATGTGTTCGCTGTCCGCGCGCGAAGACTTAACCGCCCTGTTCGAGCAGTATGGTGAACTCGCAGAAGGGCACGAGCGTGCGCTCGCGCAAACCATCGAACGGATCGAACTTTGCGCCGCACTGGACGCCGCCAAGGGCGAAGAAGTGCGCGCGTTTTTCCGGGGGCGAGACTAGTTTTGGTCGTCTTTGCGTTCGGTGTCTTCGTCGCGATCGCGTGACCCGAACAGCGCACCCAATGCGCGATTGGCGATCTCATCTTCCAGGCTCGGGGCGTCCTCGTCTGGGGCTTGGCTGTTCGAGCCACCCCCAATGATGCCGCCAATGATCGCGCCCGCGTCACCGCCGATACGATCCGCAATCTCGTTTGCGGCCTGACCGCGAAGACGAGACGTCAGCTCAGCTTGCACGGCAGAGGAATCCAATCCGAAACGCACGTTAGACCAGCTGCCATAGACACGCACAGGTATCGGAATATCGCCAACTCCAATTGTCGAACCAGCCCCAGCCGCATTCACATCAATCCGCGGCGTGAGCCGGATATCCAGGGTCCGTGCTCCAAGATCAATTTGCCCCGACCCGAAGACCCCGACCACTGGGTTGTCGATGCTCAAATCGGTGAGTGTTGCGACGCCATTGGTAATGTCCAGGCTGCCGAGAAACTTCGAAAAGTCAGTTGTCGCATTCGGCGAAAAGGCCTCTTGAAAACTCGCAATCGTAAGCCCGTTGCTGCCCATTAGGCTTTGCAGGTTGGACGTGCTTTGGACCAGTTTGGTGAGATTGAGACCGCGCAAAGCACCATCATTCAAATCAGTTTGGAACTTTCCATCAAGACCGTTGACGAGGGCCTTGATACTCGTGCCTTCAGAGCTCAAATCGATCAAGACATCGCCGAGACCGTTTAGGTTTCGAAAGCCTGTCAGCGCGGTCAGCATGTCTTGTGCGGCGATGCTGTCGGCGAGAGCATTGATCTGCAGAGTTGGCGTCGACCGAGAGGCATCCAGAACAAGATCACCAGACCAGTTGCCCTGGAACACTTTGAACCCAGGCGCATCATTGTCCCGCCGGAAGATGGCTGAGAGCCGCCCCTGGTCAAGTCGTGTTTTGAGAAGGGCATCATCGAGCGTAATCTGATCCAGGGTCACTGTGTCGGCCGCGATCGTGATCGTGGCATCAACTGCTCTTAATCCGGCAAGGTCGAGCGGTGTGTCATCCCAATCTTCAGCCAGAGTCGGGTCGGGATCCTGTTGCGCGCCAAAGAACGGTGTCAGATTGAGATCTTGCATCGTGAGGTCGGCGGTGACACGCGGGCGACTGCCGGACAAATCGGCCCCGAGATCTCCGGAAGCTGTCGTATCGTCGATAATAATGTCCGCTTCTTTCAGCGACGGCGCCAGAAGTGAGCCTGAGGTTTGGCCGGCAATCTCAATTCTATTTAGAGAATCACCTGGGGGCAGCTCGGTTCCGAGCGTTTGGAGCACCGCGCGCGGATTGCTGCTGGACAGGTTCAAGCGCCCATCAAGCGCATTGTCGCCTTCAAACCCGAGATTGCCTGCGTAATCCGTGTTCAGATCCTGGCCGCGTTGCTTGAGCACAATGCCGGTCAAGCGGGGCGCCATGATCGGTCCTTGCAGACGGGCCTCGAAATCGACGTCGCCGAGCATGGCGAGCAGCGGGATCAATGGGTGGTTTGGTTTGAGCAAGCGCTGAGCATCTGCCGCGTTCAAATCCACGGACCCATCGAGTGTGGTCGAGGTGCCGAGTTGGATGGACCCTGTATATTCAACATCCAATCCAGTCGCCGCGAGGACCAGTTTTTCAAAATCAAGACTGGCATTGGCGACGGCGCCTCTTACAGCGCCCTTGGCGGATACAGCGTTCAGCGCGCCAACTTTGATCGGTAAATCCTCGTCTCCGAGAATTGCGAGCGCCTGGCCGAGCGTCTCTGAGCTAATATCAAAACGCCCGTCCAAAACTGGCTCATCTGTCAGCGTCAGGGCGCCGTCATAATCAACGTCGCCATAGATCGTGCTGAGACGAACATCCAGGTCGACTGGCGACTGCGCCTGCAGCGCCGCGATGGTTTCCAATCGAATGCGATAATCAAAGGCTTGGCCATTGAACAAACCTTCGCCGCTCGAAGATAGCGGCTTATCAAA
>JALUWJ010000218.1 GCA_027019605.1 Henriciella sp.
ACAGAGCGCGCTTCTTCGCCTATTTGTCTCTGTTTACCTTCGCGATGTTGATGCTGGTCACAGCCGACAATTTCATCCAGCTCTTCTTTGGTTGGGAAGGTGTGGGGCTCGCCTCTTACCTCTTGATTGGCTTCTGGTTCCAAAACAAAGCGCCAAACGATGCAGCGATCAAAGCCTTCGTCACCAACCGTGTCGGGGATTTTGGTCTCGCACTCGGAATTATGGCAGTCTTCCTGGTCTTCGGATCTGTTGAGTTTGAGCCGGTACTGACAGCGATCAAAGAGAATGCCGAAGTTGTTCCGCTTGCACTCGCTGAAGCCGGCAATGTCCGTGATCTCGTGATCCCATTCCTGAGCTGGAATGTTCCGGCGCTCGAACTGATTGGCGTTCTTCTATTCATCGGTGCGATGGGGAAATCGGCGCAGCTCTTCCTGCACGTCTGGTTGCCAGATGCGATGGAAGGCCCGACCCCTGTATCTGCGCTTATTCACGCCGCGACCATGGTTACCGCCGGTGTATACTTGGTGTGTCTGGTCTCACCGATTTATGAGTATGCCCCGTTTGCAGCGTCCATGATTGCTGTGGTTGGTGCAACAACGGCCTTATTCGCTGCCACAGTTGGTATGGCGCAGAATGACATTAAACGTGTCATCGCTTATTCAACCTGTTCGCAGCTTGGTTACATGTTCTTTGCCGCAGGCATCGGCGCCTATGAGGCAGCGATGTTCCACCTGTTCACGCACGCCTTCTTCAAGGCGCTGCTCTTCCTCGGTGCTGGTTCTGTTATTCATGGCGCGCACCACGAGCAGGATATGCGAAACATGGGCGGCTTCGCCAAGTATATGCCGCTCACCTATGGCGCGATGATGATCGGTACGATTGCGATTATCGGTCTCGGTATGCCGCACGTTTGGGGCTTCTCCGGCTTCTTCTCGAAAGACGCGATCATTGAAACGGCCTATGCGGCTGGCATGAACGGCGTTCCATTCGGACAGCTTGCCTTCTGGTTCGGTATTGTCGCGGCGCTGTTGACCAGCTTCTACTCTTGGCGCTTGATCTATATGACATTCCACGGCCCGCGTGCCGAAGGGCATCATGACGAAGCGCATGCCCACGATGATGATCACGGTCATGACCATCACCATGGTGATCCGCATGAGTCGCCACTGGTGATGCTCATTCCACTCGCTGTTCTCAGTGTCGGAGCAGTCTTCGCAGGTTGGCATTTCTACGACGCATTTGTCGGTCACGATTATAAAGCGTTCTGGGATGGCGCGATCTACACGGCGAAAGAGAACACGGTTCTCAAGGACAAATATAACGTTCCTGAATGGGTATTCTGGGCGCCATTGATCGTCACCGTCATCGGGTTCGTGATTGCGACCTTCACCTATCTGTTCAATCGCGGTGTCGGGAAGCGTATCGCAGATGCTGGCGGTCCGTTGCACAGCTTGTTCGCGAACAAGTGGTACTTTGACGAGCTTTACAATGCGACTTTGATCCGTGGATCTGCTTGGATGGGCGATCTGTTTAAAACAGGCGACAAGAAAGTCGTCGATGGTGTTGGTCCTGACGGGGTTGCAGCGCTCGTGCGCTGGAGCTCACGTCGCCTCTCGGCCATGCACACCGGATATCTCTATCACTATGCGTTCGTGATCATTGGGGCGGCCCTGGTCTTCGGCGCAATCTTGTTCTGGCGCAGCGGAGGCGCGGGCTAATGGAATTCCCAATTCTCTCTGCAGTGACGTTTATTCCGCTCGCGGGAGCGGTGTTGATCCTGTTGATCAAGTCCCTCACCGGTTCACAGGTGCGGGCAGATGGCAGCGAAGATGATCGCGTCCTCTATGTCGGTTTGCTGTTTAGCATCGCGACCTTCCTCGTTTCGATCGTGATGTTCCTGAGTTTTGATACGCAAGGCACGGGGTATCAATTGGTCGAAGAAGTCGATTGGTTCGCGAATGTGAAATATAAGATGGGCGTCGATGGCATGTCGGTGCTGCTGATCTTGCTGACGACATTGCTGACCCCAATTGCCTTGATCGCCAGTATTGGGTCGGTGAAGCATCGCCTGACCGAATACACAGTCGCCTTCCTGGTGCTTGAAACCTTCATGATCGGTGTCTTCTGCGCGCTGGATCTGGTCGTGTTCTACGTCTTCTTCGAGGCGGGCCTGATCCCGATGTTTATCGTGATCGGTGTTTGGGGCGGCGTTGATCGTATCTATGCGAGTTTCAAATTCTTCTTGTACACTCTTCTCGGCTCGCTCTTCATGCTTGCAGCGGTCGTGTACATGTACCTGGTCGCAGGCACATCAGATGTGGTGGTTCTGGAGCAGTATGAGTTTGCCAAATCAGCTCAGATCTGGCTGTGGCTCGCCTTCTTCTCCTCATTTGCGGTAAAACTGCCGATGTGGCCGGTGCATACCTGGTTACCAGATGCACACGTTCAGGCGCCGACTGCTGGTTCGGTTATTCTGGCGGCAGTGCTGCTGAAAATGGGCGGCTACGGCTTCCTTCGGTTCAATTTGCCGATGTTCCCGGATGCCAGCGTCTTCTTCCAGCCCTTCGTCTTCACGGTTTCGGTGATCGCGATTGTCTACGCTTCGCTCGTCGCTTGGCGTCAGACCGATATGAAGAAGCTGATCGCTTACTCTTCAGTGGCTCATATGGGCTTTGTGACCCTCGGGATCTTCTCGTTCACAGAGATCGGGGTGCAAGGTGCGATCTTCCAGATGCTCAGCCACGGTCTGATCTCTGGCGCGCTCTTCCTGATCGTCGGTGTCGTGTATGACCGTATGCACACAAGAGAGATTTCGGCTTATGGCGGTCTCGTCCACCGGATGCCGGTCTACGCGACCTTCTTCATGCTGTTCACGATGGCAAATGTCGGTTTGCCAGGCACGAGTGGTTTCGTTGGCGAAATCCTGACAATGGTCGGGGCGTTCCAAGCAAACACTTGGGCGGCGGCAGGTGCGGCGCTCGGCGTGATCTTCTCGGCTGTTTACATGCTGACCCTTTATCGTCGCACGGTGTTTGGAAAAATCACCAATCCAGAATTGGAAACGATTGAAGACGTGAACACCAAGGAATTGATCTGTCTGATCCCACTGGCGATTGGTACGATCCTTCTGGGGATCCTCCCAAATCTCATTTTCGACATTACGCGTGAATCATCGCTTCACGCCCTCGCTCAGATGGCGGGAGGATAGAGCTCATGTTTGATCTTGAAGCCATTTTGAACACAGTCGCTCCTGAGCTGCTCCTCGCTGGTGCAGGTCTGCTCGGCGTGACGATCGGCGCATTTTTGGGGGATCGCTTCAACAGCATCTCATTCAAGTTCGGCGCGATCGTTTTGTTGGCCGCAGCTGCGCTTGCCGGAAGTTATTGGGACGGTGGCCGCGCATTTGATGGATTGGTTGAAACCTCAAGCTTTGCCAATTTTGCGAAAGTCGTCAGCTTCGTTTCTGGCGCGATTGCGCTGCTCATGGCCGAGGGCTTTCTGAAGCGCCACGGCACGCAGCGTTATGAGTATCCGCTTCTGATTATCTTTGCGGCGCTTGGTATGGGTGTCATTCTGTCGTCAGCGAACTTCATGACGCTCTACCTGGGTGTTGAGACGCTGAGTTTGTCTTCCTACGTGCTTGCATCCTTCCACCGGGATAGCCCGCGCTCAGCGGAAGCCGGTTTGAAGTATTTCGTTCTTGGGGCTTTGGCGTCCGGTATCCTGTTATACGGCATTTCACTGGTCTACGGCTTCTCTGGAAGCACGAGCTACGAAGTCGTGGCTGAGACCGAAGCCTCTCTGGGCTTTATGTTCGGAATGGTCCTGATGATTACCGGATTGGCGTTCAAAGTCTCCGCGGCTCCAATGCACGTCTGGACGCCGGATGTGTATGAAGGATCACCGAGCCCGGTTGTCGCATTCTTCGCAACGGCGCCGAAAATGGCCAGCATGGCGGTCTTTGCGATCGTAATGTTTACCGCATTCCCGCAAGCGATTGCCTTCGACAATTGGCAGATGATCATCGGCATCATCGCGGCGGCGTCCATGCTGATCGGAGCGTTCGGAGCGTTGCCACAGACCAATTTGAAACGTCTGCTCGGCTATTCTTCCATCGCAAACATGGGTTATGCGCTCGTCGCTATCGCTGCTGGCGTTCAGTATGGGGCAGGATCTCTCCTGATCTTCATGACCGCTTACGTGATTGCATCCCTCGGCTTGTTCGGCGGTGTCCTCTCCATGCGGCGTGAAGGCGGAATGGTTGAGAACATTGATGAGCTTGCTGGCCTCATTCGTCGCCAGCCTGGATTGGCGATGGCGTTGACCGTTCTGCTCGTTTCCGTTTCAGGCTTCCCGCTCGCATTTGGGTTCTTGGGTAAGCTGGCCGTGCTCGAAGCTGGCTGGAATGCTGGCCTGATGCCGCTGATTATCACGCTGGTGATCAGTTCAGTGATCGCGATGTATTATTACCTGCGGATCGTCAAAATCATGTGGTTTGATGATCAGGTTGCAGACTTTGAGCCTGTCGATGGCTGGGTCACAATGGCAGTCTACGCGACCGCGATTGTAAGTGTTGCAATGTTGATCTTTGTTAGCCCGTTTAGCGAACTCGCAGCCTCCACGGTTCAGAGCTTAATCTCGTGATCGAAAACGCACCGGTTTACTGGTACGATGAGATCGATAGCACCAGTGAAGAAGCCAAGCGCCGCGCGAGAAGCGGAGACTTGGGTCCGGTGTGGATCGCTGCGCGCGCACAATCTGCGGGTAAGGGCAGGTTAGGTCGGAAATGGGAGTCCCCAGAAGGGAACTTGTTTTCGACCCTGTTATTTCCTGAGTCTGGTGGTCTTAAACTGGCATCTCGTATTCCGTTTGCTGCGGCGCTCGCCGTGCGCGATGCTTGCGCGCGCTCTGTTCCGGAAATGGCGGCCGAGTTGAAATGGCCGAATGATGTGCGCGTTCGTGGGCAAAAGATGAGCGGTATCCTGACCGAGTCGGGTAAAACCAATGACGCACTTTGGATCGCGCTTGGGATTGGCATCAATGTGCAAACCGCGCCGGAAGGCACCGGCCAGGAAACCAGCTCCTTGAGGAAAGAAGGCGCGCCTGTTGGATTAACACCAGAGATGGTTTTGACCGATCTGCGCGACGCTGTGTCTGAACGTGTAAAACAGGCCCGACAGGACTTTGAATCGCTGTTGAACGATTGGACGCGATATGCGGAAGGGATCGGGCAAACTGTGCAAGCCGGTCCGGTCCAAAATCGGATTGAAGGGGTCTTTGAAAGCCTCGCGCCAGATGGTGGTTTAAACTTGCGTTTGCCGGATGGCGCGCTTCACACCATAAGAGCGGGTGATGTTGAATTGGTGAGACAGGTAGACTGATGCTGTTAGTTATTGATGTCGGGAATACGAACACAGTTTTCGCCCTGCATAATGGGGAAGATTGGGTCTCAAGTTGGCGAAGCGCTACCGATGCTACGCGGACTGCGGATGATTATGCCGTTTGGCTCGAAACCCTGATGCGCATGGAAGATCTTGAGCTTACCCAGATTGCCGGCTGCATCATCTCCTCAGTCGTGCCGCAGGCGAAGTTCAATTTCCGCAATCTCTCCCGCCGCTATTTCAACGCTGAGCCGATGTTTATCGGGGATCCGGAAACCAAGCTGGGTGTGCCGATCCGCATTCGGCGCCCGGAACAGGTTGGCGCCGACCGCCTTGTGGCCGCGATTGGGGCGCATCTCCTTTATGAAGGATCGAAGCTTGTGATCGACAGCGGGACAGCGACTACGTTCGATGTGGTCGGACCCGATGGTGGGTTTGAAGGCGGGATTATTTCGCCCGGGATCAACCTCTCAATGCGCGCATTGCACGATGCTGCAGCGCAGTTGCCACGGATCGCGATCCAAAAACCACCGCAAGTGATTGGTCAGGACACGGTCTCGGCCATGCAATCCGGTATTTTCTGGGGCTATGTCGATTTGATCGATGGCCTCGTGAACCGCGTGAAAGAAGAATATTCTGGACCGCTCAAAGTTATCGCAACCGGCGGTGTGGCGTCCCTATTTGAAGGCGCCAGTGAAACCATCGACCACTTTGACCAGAGTTTGATGGAAGTCGGCCTGCTTGAGGTCTATCGCCGGAACAAGAAAGACTGACGGTATATATGACCAATAAAAGCGACGCAGAACTTGTTTTCCTGCCACTCGGGGGCTGCGGAGAAATCGGCATGAACCTGAACGCGTATGGCTATGGCCCTGCGCATGATCGTCGCTGGATCCTGATCGATGTTGGTGTCACCTTTGGCGGTGATGATACGCCTGGCATTGATTTGATCACGCCGGACCCGGCATTCCTTGAAGACCAAGGCGACAAGATTGATGCGATCTTCCTTACCCATGCGCATGAAGACCATATCGGAGCGATTGGCCTGATCCTGCCGCGACTGCAAACCAAAGCGCCAATCTATGCGACGCCGTTTACCGCGCACTTGGCACAGGCCAAGCTGATAGAGCGTGGTCTGAAGCATACCAGTATCGACGTCTTGCCGCTGGGCGCAGAGGTCGAAGCAGGGCCGTTCAAGGTCCGCTATATTACGCTGACCCACTCGATTCCCGAACCGAATGCGCTGGCGCTTGAGACACCGCTCGGCACGATCTTGCACACGGGCGATTGGAAGATTGATCCGGATCCTCAACTCGGGGACGCGACGGATGTTGAGGCTCTGTCAGGGCTTGGCGATGCGGGTGTTCTCGCCATGGTCTGCGACAGCACGAATGTGTTTGTCGAGGGCGAGAGTGGATCTGAAGGCGTTGTCCGCGAAAATCTGATCAAATTGATCGGCAGCTTAACCGGCCGCATTGCGGTGACGACCTTTGCCTCGAATGTTGCGCGCGTGGCGAGTGTCATTGAAGCTGCGCGCCAAGCCGGTCGCAGCGTGTGCCTTGTCGGGCGCAGCATGCACAAGATCAC
Source organism: Henriciella sp. (assembly GCA_027019605.1). Classification (GTDB taxonomy): domain Bacteria; phylum Pseudomonadota; class Alphaproteobacteria; order Caulobacterales; family Hyphomonadaceae; genus Henriciella. The sequence continues at coordinate 6,969 of JALUWJ010000218.1, forward strand.
AGACGCGGCCGTTGCAACTGGCGTCATTCAAGATCTCCCGGATCTGATCAGCGAGGATCAGGCGGGCAGCCTTCCGGATGATAATCTTCTATTCCTCTGCACAGGATCCCAAGGCGAGGCGCGGGCGGCGCTCGGGCGGATCTCCCGCGATGACCACCGTCATATCAGTCTCGGTGAAGGCGATACCGTAATTTTCTCAAGCCGGGTCATTCCGGGCAATGAGAAGGGTATTTACGACATGCAGAACGCACTTGCCGAGAAGGGCGTGCGGATCATCACGGATCGGATGACGGATGGCCCGATCCACGTATCAGGCCACCCAGCACGCGACGAGTTGCGGCGGATGTATCAGTGGGTGCGCCCGAAAATTTCTGTACCTGTGCATGGTGAACGTCGGCATATTGTCGAACACGCAGCCTACGCCAAAAGCCTGCAGGTCAGTGAAGCGGTCACACCGCGAAATGGCGACTTGATCCGACTCGCGCCCGGCAAAGCCCAAATCATAGACAATGTCCCAAATGGGCGCCTCTATCTGGATGGCAGCCGTTTGGTGCCAGCAGAGAGCGAAGGCATCCGAGACCGCCGCGCGCTCGCCAATTGGGGTTATGTCAGCGTCGCGATTGCCATCGACGAAGATGGTGACGTGGTCGATGGGCCATTATTAGCGGCTCGCGGTCTGTCAGAGCCCGATGGTAGCGCCGCAGATGAGAGTCTGATTGATGTCGACGAAGCCGCAGAACTCGCGATCAGCGAAATGAAGCGCCGGAAACGTCAGAATGATGAAGAGGTGGAGCGTGTGCTCGCCCGCGCCGTGAAGAAATCGTGCGAGCGGACGTTCGGTCGCAAGCCTATCGTGGATGTGAGTGTGTTAAGGGTCTAGATCAGGAGATCATTCATGACCCAAGACTTCAAAATTGGCCCACTTAATCACGTGGGGGTTGCTGTCCCTAACATTCAGGAAGCAATGGACACCTATCGCACGCTATATGGCGCGACGGACATAACCGAGCCGTTCGATATGCCCGCGCAAGGCGTGAAGGTTTGCTTCGTCAATTTACCGAACAGCCAAATCGAGCTGATCGAGCCGCTGAACGAAGACAGCCCAATCCATAATTTCATCCAGAAGAATCCGAGAGGCGGGCAGCATCACGTTTGCTTTGAAGTCGAGGACATCAATGTCGCCGTCGCAGAGATGAACGCGCGCGGCGCAACCGTGCTTGGAGAACCCCGCATTGGCGCGCACGGAACGATGATTGTTTTCGTCCATCCGAAGAATTCAAATGGCGTTTTGGTTGAACTGATGGAAACGCCAAAGGATGGACATCACTAATGGACCCGGTTGGCTTCATCGTTGTTTTTATCATTACCTGGTGGCTGAGCTTTTTCTGTGTGCTGCCGATTGGGGTGCAAGGTCAGTTCGAAGATGATTGCGAAGTCATCGAAGGCACCGAAGCAGGCGCGCCGAAAAAGCCGATGCTCAAGAAGAAAGTCCTGTGGGCGAGTATTGGCGCGATCGTGCTGACGCTGATTGCGCATTTCTTCGTCGTGCCATGGT
>JALUWJ010000219.1 GCA_027019605.1 Henriciella sp.
GGCTGGCCTGCCAAAAAGGTTCACTTCACGCTGAGAGATGGCTTCACGCCCGCAGCTGGTTCGATACGAAGGGGGCAGATCAAATTTTGGGAGAATCCCCTTGGACTATAAAGACGTCGTTATGGGTCGCCGCAGCATTCGCGGATATCAGGACAAACCTGTCTCGAAGGAGACCATTACCGAAGTACTCGAAATGGCAATGCGAGCGCCGACTTCGCTGAACACACAGCCTTGGAACTTTTATGTCGTCACCGGTGAGCCGCTGGACAAGATCCGAGCCGGGAATGTTGAGCGTAACCTCGCCGGCGTGCCAGACACGCGCGAATTTCGAAAAGGTCCGGGCTATGAAGGCGCGCATCGCGAGCGCCAAATCGAAATCGCCATCCAACTCTTCCAGGCGATGGGCATTGAGCGTCACGATAAAGAAAAACGCCAGGACTGGGTCCTGCGGGGCTTCCGGCAGTTTGATGCGCCCGTCTCGATTGTCGTAACTTATGACAAGTCGATCCATGGCTCAGACATTGCGCCGTTTGATTGCGGCGGCGTCGTCAATTCTCTCGTCAATGCCGCTTGGTCAAAGGGGCTTGGCTGCGTGATCAACTCGCAAGGCATCATGCAATCGCCAGTGGTTCGCGAGCATGCGGGTATCCCGGATGATCAAGTCATCATGATCTGCGTGGCCATGGGCTGGCCTGATGAGAGCTTCCCGGCCAATGCGGTCGTTTCCAAACGCAAGTCGGTCGAAGACGGTGCCGTCTTTGTCGGGTTTGACGACTAAAGCGCGGAGGCGATCTCTTCGATCCAAGGTAAATGCTCCCGCCCGACAAAGATCTGGTCTGCGATCACATAGGCGGGGGCGCCAACAATTCCGCCCTCTTCAGCCTGGTCCTGCGCCGCCTCTAAAAGGTCGCGCACTTGCTTCAGGTCTGTTGTCATTTGAGCGCAGCTCTGTCGGATCAGACCTTCCACCACTTGCGGATCATCGAGGTCGGCATGATCCTGCCAATACGCGTGAAACGCCGCCTGGATGTATGGCAGGCGGTCGCCATCCACCGCAGCGAGGGCACCGAGCGCGAGATCGGACGCGCCGAGATTTTCAGGAAATCTCAGATCGATCCCCTGGTGTTTCGCATATTTGATCGCTAGCGCACGCTGGGACGCGGCCCGAACGCGGCGATGGCTTTCACCGACGGTTTCCTCTTTACCGAGTTTCGGCACATCGCGTTCGACCGTCCGGAACGGTTTCCATTGAGTCTCAAAACCCAGCCGCTCGATAAGGGCGAGGGTTGGCGTCATCGCGAGGTAGGCCGCGGGCGATTTGAAATCCAGATAGACAGTCAGCATCACGCGATCTCGTAGGCAATATCTGGTGGACTGCCGACACGACCGCTCAAGGCCCATCGGACATATGGAAGGTGCTCGCGGCCAAACAGAATATCATCGCCAAGGACATAAGTCGGTACGCCATAAATGCCATTTGGGTGAAATTGGGGTTGCAACTCATCGTGCAATGCCCGCCCTGCTCCATCGGCAAAGGCAGCAAAGCCGGTGGTATCGACACCCGCCTCGACCAGACAGTTTTCAACGACAGATATATCTTCAATATCAAGCTCACGGCGCCAGAAGGGCGGGTACACGGCTTCAAAATAGGCGCCGAGCCTATCTCGCGAGGTCTGCATCACCCACAGGATGCCGATGTTGGGCAAGGTCGAGTCCCAGATCTTCTCAGTACCTTTCAGAACTAGACCCTGTCGTTCAGCATATCGGCGCGCGTCGCGATAGGAATAACGAATGGCGTTCCAAGTTCGCTGGCTACGCCCTTTTGAGGCAACCACTTTGCCCTTCTTTTTTTCCGCGGATCCCAAATAACTCGGGATATCGAGGGTGAGCGGTCGCCAATCGAATTGCAGGCCCAGTTCCGCCTCCAGCGCCAAAGTAGGGCGAATGGCGACGAATGCATACGGGCTCTTTACATCGACATAGACGATAAGCGGGGCCTCACTGGTCAGCACATCTTCGATGGTTGTCGCTCCAATTCTCGGTGAGTGTTCTGACCTCCATACCGGGATCGCCTCGATATTTCCAAGTGTAATTTTCGCACGTGGTTAACTCCCAACCCCAAATTGGAAATCGACGTTTTCGCATTCGTTCATCTTGCACTGGTAGCCGTCAGTGAATGAGCGGCGGATTTTTGTCGGGGACAAAAAAACGAAGCGTTGAAGACCAAACCCGGCGCACAGCGTTCTGGGGCTCGATCACGGCCATTGGCTTTAATACAATGCTGCATTTCGCCATCTTCAAAAGCGATGGCTTGGTGCTGGCTGATATCCGCGACTGGAGTTTCTACAACGTCGTTCTGGGTGCAATTGCGTGGAGCAGTTACAGCGGCTGGCGATTTCAAACGATCATCAAACTCGGCGGCGCACTCATATTTTTCCACATGTGGGCGCTCACATTTCACATGGCGATGATGGGCCAAGGCTCAGTCTTTAGCCTACCCATTCTATTATTTACGCCTCTCTGGCTGGTTTTGTACAACACATACCGCGCCTTGATCTTCTATACAGTCGTTCAGTCGGCCTTTGTGTACTTATACACAAAACACTTCGTCCTCGAAGTTTACGGCATTCAACGCGAAGCCCCTAACATCGAGGCCTATGCGATCACTCTGGCCGTTTTGTCAGCGACTATGGTGACGGTATTGGCGATAATCTCATACGCGCGGAAAAAGACGAATGAGCGCCTTCTAAAACTGATTGATGAAACCGAACGACTGGCCGCGGAGGACCCTTTAACGGGTCTCAACAATCGCCGCGCCTTCATGGATCGGGTCGAAGCTCATTGGCAAAAGCGTCATGAGTTTGTGGTTATCTTTCTTGATCTGGATCGATTCAAACCGCTCAACGATCAATATGGTCACGCTGCCGGAGACCACGTCCTCCAAGTGGTTTCTGAACGTCTGAAAAGCGATCGCCAACTCAGTAGTGTTTCACGTCTTGGCGGCGATGAATTTGCCGCGATCGTCGAAACTCCTGGCACCGATGCCAATCTCCTCGCATCGGTTCAGGCTCTGCACGCCGCAATCACTAGCCCGATCGACATCGATCAGGCCGCGGTGTCGATCGGCGCGTCGATCGGATATGCACGCGCGATGGAGGATGCAGCAAGCATTGGCGAACTCTTACATGCCTCCGACACCGCGATGTTACGATGCAAAGCCAATGGCGGCGGCGCCAGCAAATTTGACCCTGCCTTAGATGACCTCGGATTGCTGAGTTCTGCGCTGGGAGAAATGTTCCGTCATGCCTTGAAGTCTGACCAGATCATTCCAGCCTTGCAGCCTATCGTGGATGCCCGCACACAAAGAATTGTTGGGCACGAATTGCTGGCGCGATGGGTCAATAGTGGCTTGTCTCGCGATCCAACCCCCGCCGATTTTATCCCAATCGCTGAAAAGCTCGGTCTGTTGAACGAGGTGCTGCGGGTCACGCTTGCACTGGCGATGCGGCACTTGCGTTTTCAGTCCGGGTTCCTGGCCATAAATGTGTCTCCATCGCAGCTCAGCGCCACGACCTTTTTGGATATGTTGAAATCGGTTGCCCTTGAAAACCAGTTTCCGCTTCACCGCATCGAAATCGAGATCACCGAACACATCGCGTTTCGAAACCTGGATGCGAACATCGAAACGCTAGAGCGCGCGCGTAAGCTCGGTTGCACGATTTCCCTTGATGATTTCGGAAGCGGATATTCCTCCCTATCTCTGCTCGACCAACTCCCACTCGACAAAGTCAAACTCGATCGCAGCATTCAAAGCGCGCGATACAAGCGTGACGTCCTGCACGCCACGATCCGGTTCGCCAAAGAGCTCGGCTTCTCCTGTTGTGTGGAAGGCATTGAGTCCACCGAAGACGCAAAGATCGCCACGAAACTCGGGTCTGATCAGTTGCAGGGGTTCTGGATTGGCGAACCTGAATTGATCTATCCCAATGTGCACTACCTCAAGAATGTCTCGTAATCATCAGCGTCCAAATCCGAGTTCGCGGCGATCGGCCCTTGCCCGATTGAATCCAATCTGGATATCCTTGCGATCAGAGGAGACGGCCTGTGTTAGAAATCATTCGAGAATTTGGCCGAGATGGCGCCGTCCTGTTGCTTGGGCTAGCGGTCGGCGCTGCCTGGATTACGGCTATCGTCGCCCCGAACACATCCTATGACAATTTGAGCGCCAACCAGGCCGAGAAACATGTCCGCGAGCTCCTCAAATCAGCATCAGATCCGATTGCTGTCCTCCTGTTTGTCGCGGCAGGATTGGGGATATTGGGCGGCGCAACGGTGTCTGGCATTCTCGCGCTCGTCGCCGCCATCGGCTTTTTCACCAATCGTTGGATCCTGAAATCCTTCAAGTCTGACACGGGTAAGGAAGAAGCGCCGGGGAAAACCCAGCGCATTCTCGCCGTTAGCTTGTCGCTTCTATTTGGATTGGCTGCCGCGGCAGCTGCCGTTTTGGCCGTTCTTGGACTTTAAGAATCGGCACCTGCTAGCGCTTCTGCGTCCTCGACTGGCAGCCAAGGCGCGGTGAGCTCTTCCAAGACCTCCAGATCAGACCGCTGATTGGACAGTTTGCGCAGCGCCTTCAGGAAATCGCTGCCCGCTGTGACACCATCGCTGCTAAACTTGACCGAAAGCTCTGCTGCTTTGGCATAATGCCCTTGCGCTGTTTGGAAATCAGAGGTCGCCTCGGCGCAAGCGCCCATATTGTGAATGACGGCTGGTGCTTCTGGATACTCTTCCGCCATTCCCGTCCACATCGCACAAGACGTGAAGGGATCTTTCGATGAAATATCCAAAGCCTGCTGGAAGCGCGGATCTGCACGTGCGACGGGATCGAGGGCTTCGGTGATGAATTTCGCCCGCACCGTTGCGTTTCTTGGCGCAATATCTTTGCGAATTGGACCAAGCGTCTCAAACAAAGCATCTCTGACCAAATCAGCCGGAGCATCCAGGCCTGCAAAGCCAATTGAGTGGTAGCCTGACAAGCCATGGCGACGGCGCTTTTTCTTCAAGCGCTTATTGAAGGCACCGTCATAAACGCCGGTCTCATAACAATTCTCGCGGCTGGAAGACCCGCCATACGATCCTGAGAACACAACTTCGCCCGTGTCGGCATCAACAAGGCGCGGATGGGCGCTGACATCGACGCGCTCTTCAACACACAATTCTTCGACGTCGACGCGCGTTTCGCAGTCAAACAGGCCATCCCATTCGATACATTTGCTCGTGGTGCGGTGATATTCGTGCCAATCGTAATTATCGATATCGACATGTCCGGTATAGGTGCCGGCGGGGGTCTCCCCCGGTACGCCATACTCAAAATCTGCAAGCGTGAACCATGCCGCGCCATCGAATACGGTGTTTGCGATCATGTTCTCGAACTGCCGCGCATACCATCCACCACCAGGTCCGCGAAAGCGATCAACCTGTACAGTTCGCGTCTCAGCGGCCGCCAGACTCTCCGGCATGAGGCGCGCCTCATAATTGATTCCTGGGGTCGTACAGGCAGCAGTGCCAATGAAGGCACATGTGGTTGCGAAAAGGGTCTTTTTCATCGCTTTCATCCCGGCAGCTTGCGATTCATTTGACGCTCGCACGCCTGAATAGTGTCTGAATACATTAGGAAAATTAAAGGGCAGAATCTTGCCGCCGCGTCAGACTTGCAGCTCGCAGGTCGAACCCGCACATACGGACGCAGATTGAAAGAGGATTTCACCATGTCCAGCGCTTCTCCTTTGTTTGAGCCTTACAAGATTCGCGGTCTCACGCTCCCTAATCGTATCGTCATGGCGCCCATGACGCGTTCATTCTCGCCGGGTGGTGTGCCAGGTGATGATGTGGCCGATTATTACGGCCGTCGGGGCGACGCTGATGTTGGTCTGATCATCACCGAAGGCACCACAGTCGATCGCGGCGGTGCCTCAAGCGATCCACGGGTTCCAAACTTCCACAAGCCCGACGCGCTTGCCGGCTGGTCGAATGTTGTCGACGCCGTCCACAAAACGCCAGGCAAAATTGCGCCGCAGCTTTGGCACGTCGGCATGATGCGCAAGCCTGGTACTGGTCCAGATCCAGACGCGATCTCTGACAGCCCTTCCGGCCGCACCCATAAAGGCAAACAGGTGCAGGAAGAACCGAGCGAAAGCGAAGTGGCCGATATGGTCATGGCTTATGCGAATGCTGCCGGAGAGGCCAAGCGTCTCGGTTTTGACGCGATCGAAATTCACGGTGCGCACGGCTATCTGATCGATGAGTTCTTCTGGAACGTCATGAACACGCGCGAAGACAAATATGGCGGTGACTTGCCTCAACGCGCGACCTTTGCCGGCGAGATCATCAAAGAATGCCGCAAACAGGTTGGCGACGACATGCCGATCATTCTACGCTTCTCACAGTGGAAGCAGCAGGAATACACAGCGCGCCTCGCTGAGACACCACAAGAACTCGAAGCGTTTTTGCAAGTCTTCGCTGATGCAGGCGTCGATGCGCTGCACGCCAGCCAGCGTCGCTGGTGGGAAGCGGAATTCCCCGAAGTCGATGGCGATGACGGCCTGAACCTCGCAGGTTGGTGTAAGAAGATCACCGGGCTCACCTCCATCACGGTTGGATCTGTTGGTCTGTCTTCAGACTTTATCGGTGCATTCGCCGGACAAGGCTCAAAGACACGCGCGATTTCTGACGTCATCGAACGTCTCGAAAAAGGCGAATTTGACTTGGTGGCTGTCGGCCGCGCGCTTCTGCAAGATCCTTTCTGGGCCCAGAAAATCAAAGAAGGCCGCACCGAAGAACTAGCGGATTATGACGCGAAAGCGCTCGCGACTTTGTACTAGACGTATCAAAGAGTGAACCATTCCTGAGTTCGGCGCGTAGACAGGGCAAAGACAAGAAAGTCCTGCTCTATGCGCCTCTCAGACTTATTTGCCCCGACTCTCGCCGTTGCCACCAGCGCTGCTGTCGCGACTGGCTGCGTCTCAGGCCCAGACCTTCAAGAGTTCAAGCAAGCGCCCCGGCAATTGGTGCTCGAAGACTATTTTCTGGGAAAGACCACTGCCTACGGCGTCTTCGAAGATCGATTTGGAAAAGTCCGGCGCAGCTTCAAAGTCGATATTACCGGAACAGTTGAAGACAATGTTCTCACCTTAGATGAGCGTTTCATCTACGATGATGGTGAGCGCGATACACGCGTCTGGACCATCGATATTCTGGGCGGCGGCGAATATCGCGGTACGGCGGGCGATGTTCCTGATTATGCTGAGGGCAAAGTCATCGGGAACGCCTTCAATTGGAAGTACAAAGTAGACCTAAAAGTCGGAGACAGCATTTGGAATGTCGGCTTCGACGATTGGATGTATCTGCTCGAAGATGGTGTCCTCATCAATCGCGCTTATGTCACACGATTTGGCATCCGCATCGGCGAAGTCACGATCGCGTTTCAAAAATAACCTGCCTTTGGCAGTCATTCGCGCTACAATCCATGACGTGGAGGCGAGAATGAAGAGAGCGGAAATCGAAAACATATTTCGCGGCGCAGTGGATCAACCGATCAATCTGGATCGCGTCCGAGACCTAACGCGCAAGCTCAAAAAGAGCGGGCGCAAAGCGTCATCGCATGATCGAATTGAGCTCGCGGCCGGGCTTGCGCACGCGGCTTTTCTCGCGCCAGATCAGGTCGCCGAAATCTATGATATTCTCGCAAAGACCTGGCTCGAACGCGACCTCGCTGCCAAGGACATTGAAACGCACAATGCCGCCTCAGAGCACGCACCCGCTGGTCTTTGGGAGAGCTTTTGGAGCGTCGTGGAAGACGCTGCAAATGGCAAACTCGATGCTTTAGCGATCACGGAACGAACGGCAGCGCTCGGCGGCGAAATGCCCGAAGCCTTCGTAAACCGCGTCGCGCAGATGTCTCACAAATATCCTGGTGTGTCAGAAGCCTCGCGCGGCGATCTGCCCGCGAAAATCGATCTAGAAACCCTTGCCGCGCAGCCTGCCGGGTCAATCGGTGCGGCGTTCCATCATCTCATCGTCTCGAACGCCTTTGATCTCGAAGTGCTAGATCGCAGCGAGATTGGACTGGCAGCACTTCCAGCGCCGCTCGACTACCTCAACACACGCATATTGCAGGCCCATGATTTGTGGCACATCACGGCTGGGTATGAGACCACCGCGCTTCACGAAATCGCACTGTCTGCATTCCAGATGGCGCAGTTTGGACACAACTATTCAGCTCAATTCCTGGCAATCGTCTTCGCGGTCGGCGCTATATCACCCGCCTCAGGATACAAAGTTCTGATGGATACGGTCACCACGTCTTGGGCGCATGGACGCGAAACCTATCCGATGATGCTGATCCCCTGGGAAGACGTATGGCACAAATCCGCGGATGAGATCCGAGCGCAATACGGCATCCGCCCTTATGATCGCCCGTACCGAGCAGATC
>JALUWJ010000220.1 GCA_027019605.1 Henriciella sp.
CAGGAAAACCAACTTTAAAACTCACCGAAGGCGCTTTGAAACGCCTGGAAGAGATCACGCCAGAGGGGCTTGTTGCTCATGTCCACCTAACGATGACGGACGATCATCCTTGGGCGGAAGCGCAAGTAATCATAGAGGCCCTGCCCGCATGAAACGTCCATCACGTCCGAAACGCACGCGGCTTCGCGCCGCCGCGAAAGCCCCAACCCATCCAACCCTGAGCCGCGACAAGCAAAGCGAGCTCGAAGCGCACATCGGCTACAAGTTCAAAGACAGCAATCTGTTGAACCATGCTTTGATCCACCCCAGCCTGATCGATGAGTTTCGAGGCGGCGCCGGGTTCTCAAACCAGCGCATGGAATTCCTGGGCGACCGGGTTCTTGGCCTGGTCGTTGCGGAGATATTGATCAACAAATACCCGAAAGAACGCGAAGGGTTTATGACCAAACACTTCCATAATCTGGTCAGCGGCCAAACTTGCGCGGAAGTTGGCACCTCTTTCGGTTTGCGGGACTATTTGTTCATGGATGCGACTATGAAAACCAATATCCCGAACAAGTATGATAAAGCGGTCGCCGACGCCGTCGAAGCGCTGATCGCTGCGATCTATCTCGATGGCGGCCTCGATGCGGCCGAACGCTTCATCAAGAAGTGTTGGACCTTTGATAGCCTCACCAAAGATGTGATTGATCCAAACACAAATCCCAAGACGCGCCTCAGCGATTGGTGCGGTGCCAATCGCTCTGCATACGCCGTCTACGAAACAATCGGGACAAGCGGCCCACCCCATAATCCGGTCTTCACTGTGAAGGCCTCTGTAGAAGGTCATGGCGAAGCCACCGCGAAAGGTGGTAACAAAGCTGAAGCTGAACGCGCAGCCGCCAGCGCCCTTCTCGATCTCCTGGAAAAGACATGAGCGACACAGACCTCACCCTGCCGACCGAGGCAGACATTACCCATGCCGGCTTTGCCGCGATCATCGGCGCGCCAAACGCTGGCAAGTCGACGCTGACCAATCACTTGGTCGGCACCAAAGTCGCGATTGTGACCCATAAAGTGCAAACCACACGCTTCCCGATCCGCGGCGTCGCGCATGAAGGATCCGCTCAGATCGTTCTCGTCGACACCCCGGGAATTTTCCGCGCGAAGAAACGACTCGATCGCGCCATGGTCAAAGCCGCCTGGTCCGGCGCGGAAGAAGCCGATGCCGTCGTCCATTTGATCGACGCATCAGCCTGGGTTGCAGAGCAAAACGATGAGGCAACAGGCGCGCAAAAGCTCTCAGTTGAAGATGATCGCCGGGTCATGGAAACGCTCAAAGAAACCGGTCAGAAAGCGTTCCTGGCGCTGAACAAGATCGACCTCTTCCCGCACGACAAAGTACTTCCGATCATGGCCGAACTGAATGAAGCGGGCGTGTATGAAGACATCTTCATGATTTCGGCTTTGAATGGCGATGGCATTGCCCCATTACTGGCCAAGCTCGCATCCCGGATGCCGGAAGGCCCTGCTCTCTATCCGCCAGAGCAGACGGCGGACTTGCCGATGCGCCTTCTGGCCGCTGAGGTCACGCGCGAGAAGCTGATGCTGCGCCTCCACCAAGAGTTGCCCTATCAATTGATGGTCGAGACTGAGAGTTGGGAGCCGTTCGACAATGGCTCTGTGCGCGTTCGCCAAGCCGTCATCATTGCGCGCGAACAGCATAAAGGCATGGTGCTTGGCAAAGGCGGCAGCGCCATCAAAGCGATTGGCAAAGCGGCCCGCGAAGATTTGACAGAAATGCTGGGCCAGACGGTTCATCTGATTTTGTTTGTCAAAGTCGATCCGAAATGGATGGAACGACGCGAAGCCTATCAATCCGTTGGCTTGGAGTTTGATGCCTAGATCAACGCTTATCTGTTTGCTTCATCCTGAGCGAAGTCGAAGGGTGTGGCAGCGTGGCTCTCTATCCTTCGACTTCGCTCAGGATGAGGGCCAGACTTGCGGAGCCGAGCATGGAGTGGCGTGATCAGGCGCTGATACTCGGCGGACGCCGCTTCGGGGAAAGCGGGCTTATTCTGGATGTTCTTACAGCCAATCGTGGTCGACGCTCCGGCTTGGTCTATGGCGGCGCGAGTAAGAAGAAGCGGGCCCAGTTCGAACCCGGCAATACTGTAGAGCTCAGTTGGTCCGCGCGTTTGGAAGAACAACTCGGGCGCTTCACCGTCGCCGAAGTCACGGTTAGTCGCGCGGGCCGCTATCTGGATCGCCCGGAAGCCTTGTCTGCGATCAACACGATCGCAGCGCTCTTGCGCGGCGCGGTTGATGAAGGGGATGCAGCTGGGTCGGCGCTATACGGACCAACCACGCTCCTGCTCGATGCGCTGGAGACCTGGCCCGTTTGGCCGGCACTGTATGCGCGATGGGAGCTTGGGCTTCTTTCCGCTCTGGGCTTTGGGTTGGACCTCGATAAATGCGCGTTGTCCGGCGCGAATGACGGCCTAACTCATGTGTCCCCCAAAACCGGCCGCGCGGTGCGTGGATCAGAGGTTGAAGACTATGTCGATCGCCTCTTCCCTCTCCCGTCTTTTCTGCTCGATCCACGCGCCCTCGCCATGGCGGAAGACATCGAAAACGCGCTTCAATTGACCGGTTATTTTCTGGAGGAACGTCTGTTTTCAGCGGTCCACAAGCCTGTTCCTGCCGCCCGCGCGCGCCTCGTGCCGAAATTGATTGGTTAAATATCCAACCTATTCAACTTTCGTTCAGACAAACCTGCGCATGGGAGGACTGTGTTCAGGGGCAGAGATTAGATTAGAGGCTGATAATGAAAAACACAGTGCTTTTTGGCGCCATGAGCGTCGCTCTCCTAGGACTCGTTGGTTGCGTTCACGTTGATGAAGGTGACTGGTCAGATTCCGAAGATATTGCCCGCAATACCGAAACCGCTTTGCGCGTTTGCGGCGGTCCTGGCACCGTCGAAAAAGTCACCGAAGACGGCTATACTTGCAAACAAGACTAAGCCTAAGGCTTTGTTTTAGCGACAAGTTTCAACGCTGCCCATGTCGAGATGAAAATGATCGGCATGGGCAGCGTCATAATCAGGCCCCAGAGTGGTGGAGAACAGGCGACACGCCTTTTTGTGCACACGGGCCAAATACTTCCCCGCATTGCTTTTCTCGCGCCAGTGCTGACGAACGCTGATTTGCGTCCCATCCTCCAAGACAAATCCCGATATATCGATGGCGTTCGCATAGGAGTGCTGTGAGCGAGTTCGCGTGCCGGCAATGTTGCGGCAACTGAACGAGCCATAGGTCTGGATTTGCCGCAGCGGAGACCCGAAGATCTTCTCAGCTTCAGGCCGCAACACATTCCGCTCCCAGATGTGGAGCGCCGCAATCTGATGGCAGGTCATCCGCAAGGGCGCTGCGTTGAATGGCGTCAAGGAACGCTTCAGGCTAAGCGTTTCCTCCAAGGGACAACGCGTTTCAGCGCCGTCGGCCCGCATGATTTCAAACTCGACCCCCGCCTCTTCCAGTTTGGCGCGGCAGAGCGCTTCGTCATACTTTAGATCGGTGAGCTTGCCATACGTCGCGAGCCCAATGGGCTCCGTGAGGTCCGGCGGGCGCAATGGATTGTGCTGATAAGGCAAGAATCGGTGCACCAGATACGCCAACCCTATGACAGCTAACCCCAATAAAATTAGTCGCCAATGACGCATGGTATTCCTTCGTTAACCAATCGGCGTTTTCTGTTAACGTGTACATCAGTGTGGCGATTCTACGCCATCGCAGACTTTTAGAGGTGCGCATGACCGATCTTTTGGACCCAGAAGACGATCGCATTATCAATGAGCCGCTGAGCGAAGCGCTGACCAAGCGCTATCTTGCTTATGCGCTTTCGACCATTACCTCACGGGCCCTGCCCGATGTGCGCGATGGCTTGAAGCCTGTGCAGCGCCGAATCCTTTACGGGATGCGCGAGCTGAAACTGAACCCTGATGGCGGGTATCGCAAATGCGCGAAAGTCGTCGGTGAGGTTATGGGTAATTACCACCCGCATGGCGACGCTTCGATTTACGACACGATGGTCCGCCTCGCCCAAGACTTCTCGGTTCGCTATCCCCTCGTTGATGGCCAGGGCAATTTCGGCAATATCGACGGCGATAGTGCCGCCGCGATGCGTTATACGGAAAGCCGGATGACGGAAGCTGCAAAGCTTCTGCTCGATGGCCTCAGCGAAAATGCCGTCGATTTTAAACCGACCTATGATGAGAATGATGAAGAGCCGGTAGTACTGCCCGCTGGTTTCCCGAATCTTCTAGCCAATGGCGCCACAGGTATCGCCGTGGGTATGGCGACCAGCATTCCGCCGCACAATGTCGCCGAAGCCATTGATGCGGCTCTGCTTCTGATCGATCGCAAGACAACAACGACGGAAGAGCTGCTCGAGGTTATGCCGGGCCCCGATTTCCCGACCGGCGGCGTCATCGTTGAACCGAAAGAGTCGATCCTTGATGCCTACGAGACCGGCCGCGGCAGCTTCCGGATGCGCGCCAAATGGTCGGTTGAAGACCTCGGACGCGGCACTTGGCAGGTCGTCGTCACCGAAATCCCGTATCAAGTCCAGAAATCCAAACTCATCGAGCGTCTGGCGGACCTGATCGAGAGCAAAAAGGCTCCGCTGCTTGCCGACATTCGGGATGAGAGCGCCGAAGACATTCGCCTGATCCTCGAGCCGCGCGCGAAAACGGTTGAACCAGACGTGTTGATGGAAAGCCTGTTCCGGATCTGTGATCTGGAAACACGCTTTAGCCTGAACATGAACGTGCTGCACAATGGCGCCCCGCAAGTCATGGGCTTGCGCCAAGTGCTTCGCGCTTATCTCGATCATCGCCGTGAAGTCGTTGTTCGCCGCGCGCAGTTCCGTCTCGATAAGATCGAGAAGCGCCTGCATCTCCTTGATGGCTATCTGATTGCTTATCTCAACATTGATGAAGTGATCCGGATCATCCGCGAGGAAGATCATCCGAAAGAGGTGATGATTGAACGGTTCGGGATCACTGAGACCCAAGCCGAAGCGATCCTTAATCTTCGCTTGCGCGCCTTGCGGAAGCTCGAAGAGATGGAAATCCGCAAGGAACACGAGTCTCTCAGCGAAGAGCGCAGTGACATTGTCGCCATGCTTGGCTCGGAGGGCCGCCAGTGGACCAAGGTCAAGAAAGAGCTGAAAGAAGCCCGTAAAGTCTTCGACCCAAGCACAGAGCTGGGTCGACGCCGCGCTGGGTTTGAAGATGCGCCTGTGATCGATGTCGGTGCAGCGCTCGAAGCCTCTATGCCGAAAGAGCCGCTGACGGTGGTGCTTTCGACCAAAGGGTGGATCCGCGGCATGAAAGGCCATGGCATCGACCTGACATCTGCTAAGTTTAAAGACGGCGATGCGCTGCTCTTCTCCGAGGAAGTACATACGACCGATAAGCTCATTCTGATGTCATCCGATGGCCGGGCTTTTACGCTGACCTGCGATAAGCTGCCGGGCGGACGCGGGCATGGTGAGCCGATCCGGATTACAATCGACTTGGAGGACAGTGTCGACATTGTCGGCATGTTCAAGCTCGACGGGTCGCGCAAACGTATCATGGCCTCTGACGCCGGTTATGGCTTCATTGTTCAAGAGAGCGAGCTGGAATCGAACCGTAAGGCCGGTAAGTCAGTGGTTTCGGTCCCTACAGGTGGGAAACTGCTCAAGGCAGACTTGGCCAAGGGCGACCATGTCGCGGTGATCGGCACGAACAAAAAGCTGCTCATCTTCCCGCTTGATGAGTTACCAGAAATGGCACGCGGCAAAGGCAACAAGCTCCAGAATTATCGCGGCACCGACAAGCTCGCGGACGCAATTGTCTTCCATGCTGAAGACGGATTGATCGTCACCGACAGTGCAGGCCGGATGCGCGGGTTCCCAGAATGGCGCGAATGGATCGGCAAGCGTGCTCAGGCTGGTAAAGTCGCGATGCGAGGTTTCCCACGCTCAGGTACATTTACGGGCTAACCTTGCGCCGCTAAACTCTTGGCATGATTACTCCAGGATATGTACAGCGCATGGCGCGCTATAATCGATGGCAGAATGAAAGCATCTACGCTGCGGCGGACGGGCTTTCAGACGCAGCGCGAATGATGGACCGCGGAAGCTTCTTTCAATCGATCCACGCAACTCTGTCTCATATATTATGGGCGGACGAGCTTTGGATGAGCCGCCTCTCAGATTGGACGGCCCCGACGGGCGTTTCTCGAGAAGTCCCGCTCTACGATGATTGGGAAGACCTGAAAGCTCGGCGTGCTGCCGCCGATCAGCGCTTTTTGTCTTGGGGTGAAGGCCTCTCACAGGCCGACGTCGATGGCGATCTCGAATGGTATTCGGGAACTCTGAAACGCGGCATGACGAGCCCGCGCGGCCTGTGCATCATGCAAGTTTTCAATCATCAAACCCACCATCGCGGTCAGGTGCATGCAATGCTGACCGCCGCTGGCGCCAGCCCTGAAGATACCGATATTCCGTTTATGCCAGACAGCTATCTCTAGACGCCGAGCACGTCGCTCATATCGTACAGGCCTGGCGGCTGAGCCGCGACCCATTCTGCCGCTTTGATCGCGCCATAGGCAAAAACCGCGCGATCTAGAGCGGTGTGACGCAGAGAAAGAATCTCCATCTCTGAGGCGAAAGTCACTTCATGATCGCCAATTACGCCGCCGCTGCGACGAACTGAGAAACCGATCTCGCCAGGAACTCGCTTTGCATCGGCTCCATCATAGGGAGCGGCACGTAGCTCGCCGAGTGGCTGACCACGTCCTTGCGCGGCCGCATCGCCGAGCATCAATGCCGTTCCAGACGGAGCATCGACTTTATGCCGGTGATGAGTCTCTGCGACTTCAATATCCCAATCTTCTCCGAGCCGAGCCGCCGCCTGTTTCACAAGCGCCTCGAGCAAATTGACGCCGAGCGAGAAATTCCCGGCTTTGACGATCGCAGCAGACGCTGACGCAGCCTTGATTTGCTGCTCTTCAGCCTCGGAGAAGCCCGTCGTTCCAATCACAAAGGCCGGTGCCCCTGAGGTCGACAAAGCCGACAGGGTCGCCGCCGGTACCGTAAAATCGATCCAAACATTTGCGCCCTGCGCCGCACGCGCGACATCCGCCTCAACCGTCACGCCATTAGGCTCAAGGCCGCCCAGCGCACCGAGATCTTTGCCAATTTGGTCCGATCCTGGGGCTTCACTACCCCCAGAGACCGCATGGCCTGCACGGAGGGCCGCGCCAATCAATTGGCGCCCCATTCGGCCAGCGCTTCCCGCAATCGCAATGTTCAATCGTGTCGTCATGCCCGCCTTATACAGAGCTTCGCTGCGCTGACCATATCCAAGTCGCGCTCTGGGCAGAGCCGTGCTTTGTGTTAACCATACTATCGCCGCCAAGAAATGGCGCTCGATGGAGGAATAAATGATCAAGTTCATACTGGCCGGACTGGCGTCAGCGCTTTGCCTCTCCACGCCCGTCTTCGCTCAGACCTTTAGTCATGCGCACGGCGCCAAAGGATATCACAGCCATGATATAACGATCTATCGCACATCCGGTGACTGTTGTTGCTGCTGCAACACGCATAGGTCGACCGAACTGCTCGGTTCAACGCAGCAAACCACCAGAACCTATGTCCGCCGCTATACCCATCCAACGGTTGAGCGAAAAACCTATACAAGGGTCGCGCAACCGCATTCATCGCATCATTATTCTGGGCATCATCATCACGACCACCGCACAGTCGTCCATCGCGAGTCTCAAAAGCACCCCCACAAACATGTCATGACCCATGATGAACGCCGTGAGCGTGATTATGCGCGCGCGGGCAGCGGTCACTCTGACCGAACTCATGCTTGGGCGCACTATGATCGCAAGTGGCGGTCGCGCACCAACGATAAACGCCACTAGGCAGCGCCTGCCCACCCTGCTAAGGCCGCGCGCATGTATCAGATTTCTGCTCGCGGCCCACGTGCGGCCATCGAAACCGCTTGGGACACACTTGCTTGGACAGATCCATCTCCTGCCGGTGCAGTGGATGCGAAAGAAGACACGCGCTTAACCTGGCGGCTCGATGCTTACGCTGAAACGCGAGAAGACGCGGATGCCAGCGCCGCCCTGATCCGTGAGGTCGCGCCTGAACTGAACCCTGTTGTCGAAGCGCTCGAAGATCGCGATTGGGTGACGCTATCGCTAGAAGGCTTACCACCCGTTCGTGCTGGTCGCTTCATCGTGGCGGGCAGTCACGCCCTGACAAAGACAGCCCCCGGCAAGACCGATATTCTGATTGAAGCGGGTCCGGCCTTTGGGACTGGACATCACGGCACGACGCTCGGCTGTTTGCTGGGATATGAACACGTCCTCAAATCCGGCGTTCCCAACCGCGTGCTCGA
>JALUWJ010000221.1 GCA_027019605.1 Henriciella sp.
CGCGCGTTAGCATGTGCTCTGTCTGGTGACCAGCATGCATCTACGGTTCACGTACACTCTGACAGTTGATAAGAAGAGACACGTAAAGAGGCTCACACATATGATTCGTCTGCTCATCCTCGCGCTCGCGCTGATTACCTTTGGTGCCCTTGGCACGCATGCCCAAAGCCGGGACGCCTATACGATATCCGGCATTGAAGTAGATGAACGCGCGCCGACCGTCGGAGAAGCGCAGCTGAAAGCCTTCTCAACCGCGAAACTGATCGGGGCGCAGCGCCTGATTGAGCGGCTTACACTGCCGGAAGATCGCCTCGCAGCGACCGATCTGATCATTGACCAGGCGCTCGCTGATCAAATCGCAGCGGCGGTTGATGTGGAAGAAGAAATCGCTGGAGCAGGGCGGTATCGCGGACAGCTCGCCGTGATTTATAATCCAGTTCAGGTGAGAAATGCGCTGAGACAGGTGGGATTGCCATTTACCGACAGTCTCGCGCCAAAGGCCGTTCTCTTCACATCTGCTTCGAATGGTATGGACCTCGCCTGGAACCTTGCCTGGGAAGGCCCTCCGAAAGGCAGCCTCGTGCCGCTCATGATCAGCCGTGCAACCGGCTATTCTGCGGAAACCCCTTGGGAGGCGATGGAGACCGAAGTCGCAATCAATGGCGCCCAACGCGCAATTTTTGCCGATCTTCGAGGATCAGCCGGCGGATACCGGGTTGATTTGGTGTCTGTAACGCCATCGGGCCCGCGTCGTATTGGGGTAACAACACGTGCCGCCACGCTCCAAGGCGCAATTGATGCGGTCGCCTTGCGCTTGAATGATGATTGGAAACAAACCTCAATCGTCCGTGACACATCACGGACATTGATCGAAGCGACCGTGAAATACACATCGCTTCCAGAATGGGTGACTCTTCGAAACGCGCTGGCGCAGTCGCCGCTTGTGTCGAACTTTCAAACGCGCGCCATATCAACTGATGGCGCTGTGGTCGCATTCGCGTTTGCTGGAAATGGAGAGCGTCTGACCAAAGATCTCCGCGATCGCGGCGTGGTCATCAACGCTGAGCCCATCGGATGGGTGATGACCTCTGCGATTAGCCCCGGATTACCGATCGAAAGCCAGTAAAACATGCCGCCTTCGAGGCAAATCCCGATAAAATTCCCGGAGGCGCGTCTCAGTTTCGATGATATGGCTGTGACCGCGGCCAATCGATCTGTATGCGCCGCCATTCGCAAGCCTGACCGCTGGCCCTATTACGCGTTTTGTCTGATCGGAGCAGCGGGAAGCGGTATTTCGACCATCGCGCAGGCTTGGGCGGATGAACGCGGGGCGCGATATTTCAGCGGTCGCGAGTTTTCCAAACTCGGGATCAGCGAGATTGAAGCGATTACGGCAACTGACTTGGCAATCGATGATGTCGAAACCCTGAGTAACGCTGAAACTTTGCTGCTATCCTTGAGCGGGATCCAACGCCATGACCGGCGGATTTTGCTTGCTGCGCACACACCGCCCGGACAGTGGCGTATTCAGTCTCCAGACCTGCGATCTCGCTTGCAGGGCGCGCCGCTCGCGGAACTCCCGGCACCAGATGAAGCGCTAATGCGTGCGCGCCTGAGACGCGCTTTTGCACGTTGTTATTTGGACTTACCAAAAACGGTTGAAGATTACCTTGTCACGCGGATTGGGCTGGACTACTCGCTAATCGAGCAATCTGCTGAAACGCTGGCTGGGGCAAGCGGAGATCGACCGCTAACAATCCCACTGGCCCGCGAAATACTCGGCGTAGACTAAAACGCATTTGAGAAGAGAGAATCAATCAAATGAGCGCTGCCGCCAAAGCCCCCACCGCCGCTTCAGAACGATATATCAACCGAGAATTATCCTGGTTGAAGTTTAACGAGCGCGTCCTTGAGGAAGCGGAAAATGAGCATCATCCGCTTTTAGAGCGCCTGCGTTTTCTATCCATCTCAGCCAACAATCTCGATGAATTCTACATGGTTCGCTATGCCGGATTGAGAGAACAGGTTCGAGCCGGAATTCAAAAGCTGAGCCTGGAAGGGCGGACGCCCGCAGAGCAGGTTCGCGATATTGAATCTTCGATCAAGCAATTGATCAAAAATCAGCAAGACTGCTGGGCCGACCTACGCGAAGAATTGAAGCGCGAACAAATCGAAATCCTGTCCATCTCGGAACTCAAGCGCACCGATATGACTTGGCTGAAGGAGCGGTTTGAAAGCCAGATCTTTCCCATTCTGACGCCGCAAGCGGTTGATCCGGCACACCCGTTTCCATTCATTCCAAATCTTGGGTTTGCGGTAGCATTCCAACTCAATCCTTCGGATGGGAATGGCGAGACGATGGTTGGCCTTGTGCCAATGCCAGCGTTCTCATCTCGATTTATCCGGCTGCCAGATAAGAAATCTGGATTGCTCCGCTATGTGCGTCTCGAAAGCGTCATCGCGCACTTTCATGAGATGCTGTTTCCCGGCTTTGATGCGATTGGTCATTGTGTCTTCCGAATTGTCCGCGACAGCGACATCGAGATTGAGGAAGAAGCCGAAGATCTGATCGCCGAGTTTGAGATCCTTCTGAAGCAACGGCGCAGAGGACGGATTGTTCGTATTCATATCGATTCAGATGGCCCAGAATCATTGCGGGAGTTCGTCGCCCGCGAAATCGGCGCAGAGAGCCGAGATGTCACGCTGATCAATGGCCTGCTCGGGATGAAAGATCTCTCGGGTCTGATCGCCAAAGATCGCCCAGAACTTCTTTTCCAACCATTTGAAGCACGCTTTCCAGAGCGCATCCGTGAAATGGGCGGAGATTGTTTCGAAGCGATCCGCGCCAAGGACATCCTGGTTCATCACCCCTATGAATCCTTTGATGTTGTCGTGCAATTCATCCGGCAAGCCGCTCGCGATCCTAATGTCATTGCGATCAAGCAAACCCTTTACCGCACAACTCTGAACTCGCCGATTGTCGCTGCTTTGATCGAGGCGGCTGAGGAAGGCAAGAACGTGACGGCCTTGGTCGAGATCAAAGCGCGTTTTGACGAGGAAACCAATCTCCGCCTCGCGCGCGATTTGGAACGCGCCGGAGTGCAGGTCGTTTACGGCTTCATTGACTATAAAACCCACGCCAAGGTCTCTTTGATCATTCGCCGGGAACATGATGGCCTTCGGACCTACACCCACTTCGGTACCGGCAACTATCACCCGATCACAGCGAAGATTTATACCGATCTCGCCCTGTTCACGGCAGATCCTGCAATGGGCCGGGATGCTGGGCGACTGTTCAACTATATCACCGCCTATAAAGAGCCGCCGTCGACCGGGCCGGGCCTTGAGAAAGTCATCATGTCTCCCTTAGCCATGGAGGCCTATCTGATCGAACAGATCAAAAAGGAAGAGAAGGCGGCCAAAGCGGGTAAGCCATCTGGCATCTGGGCGAAAATGAATTCGCTGGTCGACAAGGATGTGATTGATGCCCTGTACAGCGCCAGCCAGGCCGGCGTCCCGATCCGTCTGGTGATCCGCGGCATTTGTTGTCTGCGCCCTGGCGTTCCTGGCCTGTCTGAAACCATTCAGGTAAAAAGTCTGGTGGGGCGTTTCCTCGAACACTCTCGGATCGTCTGTTTTGCAAATGGCGAGACGTTGCCGTCGGAAAAGGCGAAAGTTTACATGTCGTCTGCCGATTGGATGGATCGCAACCTCAAACGACGGGTCGAAGCCCTGGTGCCCATCGAAGTGCCGACTGTGCATCGCCAGGTGCTTAATCAAATTATGGTCGCAAACCTCAACGATGATGAGCAGAGCTGGGATATGGGCGCCGACGGAAACTATACGCGGATAAGCCATAGCGGCGCTGAGGGCGGCTTCAGCGCGCACAAATACTTCATGGACAATCCAAGCCTATCCGGACGTGGCAGTGCTCTGGTGGTCAGTGAACCGCCACGGCTTGCGCCCCGCAGACGAGAGCGGAAATCTAAATGAAGTCGGCCGAAAAAATCGCTGTTGTCGACATCGGATCAAACTCGTGTCGGATGGTCATCTATGAACAATCAGGCGCCGCACTGATCCCATATTTCAACGAAAAGACCATGGCCGGGCTCGGTCGTGATTTGTCAGAAACCGGGCGCTTGTCTCTTGCTGGATCGGAGCTTGCGCTTCAGACCTTCCATCGCTTTCGAGCCATTGCCACCAGTTTGAACATCAAGAATGTGCGGGCTGTTGCAACTGCGGCGGTGCGGGAGGCCAGCGACGGCGCAGAGTTCAAAAAGCGAGCTGAAGACATCCTGGGCGCCCCGATTAAGGTGTTGAGCGGGGCCGATGAGGGTCGGATGTCAGCTGTTGGTGTCTCCATCGGTTTTATCAACCCGAAAGGGCTAATCGCGGATCTCGGCGGCACCAGTATGGAACTTCGCCCGGTAGACCGCGACGCGGTTGGTGAATCCTTTCTGCTAGGGCCTTTGGCGCGGGCGCAGGATACGGCGCTCTCCTTCGACAAACGCCGCAAAGTCATGCGCAAGATCTTGGCGGGCAGTGACCTCGTCCAGAACGCGTCCGGGCAAGACCTGTTCGCCGTCGGCGGTGCATGGCGCAACGTTGCAGCCGTGCACATGATGCTACGCGATTATCCGCTACGCGTCGCACATGGCTACAAGATGTCTCAAGACGATGTTGAGAATGTCATAGAGGCCGCCGAACTCTCCCGATCAGACAAGCTGACCCGAGAACAATTGCTCGGGGTCTCAAAGCGCCGTTTTGATACGCTGCCGCATGCTGCCTTGTTGCTAAAGACGCTGATGGAGCAGCTGGACGTTGAGAAGGTGAACATATCCTCGTTTGGGCTTCGCGATGGTGTCGCTGCGGATGGGTTGGAGGTGGATGGTGCATCCGGCCTGTTAGATGCGGTGCCGCTTTTCTTGAGATCAACACCGCAAAGCCGTCTGTTCGGTAGAGAATTGTTCAACTTTATCGAACCGATCTCGAAGAGGTTCAAAAAGAGTGAGACCTTGCTGCGTGCGATTTGCTCCATGGCGGACGCCGGTGCTCGAATGCATCCAGACCACCGGGCGCAGCTTGTCTATGAGCAAGTGTTACGTGCACCAGTTCCAGCTTTGAGCCATTCAGAGCGCTTGTTCGCTGCGCATGCAGCGGCCTCTCGATATACATTCAAACTCAAAGAAGATCCGAGATATTCAAGATTGCTTGGGCTCGCCGCTAAACGCCGGGCGAAGGTTCTGGGCACCGCAATGCGCTTGGGTAGCGTTTATTCCGGTCGATCCGGTGGGATCTTGGCGACCGCGAAACTCGCCATCAAAAATGACGCTCTGATTATGACGGTCGCAAAAGAGAATAGCGATCTGGTGTCAGAGACCGTTGAACGCAGGCTCAATCAATTGGCGGGCTTGATGCAGTTGCAGCCGCGTCTGACCATCGAATAGAAGCGTAGGGCGTTAGAGTTCGAACAGTCGTACTTGACCATTCTCGAATGAGAGCGCGAGCTTTCCAGACAGTAAGGCCAAAGCCTTTTTACCAAACAGTTCGAAGCGCCAGCCATTCAACGCGGCGATATCTTCAGACGTCTCGCCGCGCGCCAAGCGTTCAATATCCGCAGCGTTCGCGATCAGGCGTGGCACCACATTCGCTTCGTCACTGACGGCCTTCAGAAGCACTTTCAGCATTTCTGGCGCGCCAGCCGGCATTTCCGGATTATGCTGGCGCTTTGGCAGTTGCGGCGCGTGCGCTGCCGGGTCAGAGACCGCCGCATAGACAGCGTCCATAAGCCCTTCAGCATATTTTGAACGAATGAACCCTTTCGGGACCGCGCGCAGGCGTTCGAAGGCCTTCTCGTTTTGCGGTTTTTGATCTGCAATCTCTTGAATTGCATCATCTTTCAGAATGCGCCGCCGCGGCTTGTTGAAGGTCTGAGCCTTTTCTTCGCGCCAACCGGCAACCGACGCAAACACCGCCGCATATTCCTTGTTTGGCTTGCGCATTTTGAGGCGCTTCCAAGCATTTTCTGGTGACGTATCATAGAGGGCTGGGTCCTCTAGACCGGCCATCTCGGCCTTTGCCCAACTCATCCGGTCGAGATCGTTCAGCTGTTCAAGCATAGCGAGATAGGCGTCGCGCAGATGGGTCACATCTCCCAACGCATAGTTGAGCTGCTTGTCAGTTAGCGGGCGGCGCTTCCAGTCCGTGAATTGGCTCGATTTATCAATCCGGCGCTTCAAGACGCGCTGTATCAGATTGTCATAAGAGACGGAGTCACCAATCCCGAGCGCCATCGCTGCGATTTGCGTATCGAAGACTGGCCGCGGCGGGTGACCGATCAAACGATTGAAGATCTCAATGTCCTGACGCGCGGCATGAAAAACTTTGGGACGGCTTTCATCGGCCAAAAGGGTCAGAAATGGTCCAATATCCAAATTTTCGGCCATTGGATCGATGATCACCTCATAGCCCTCGCAGGAGGCTTGGATGAGGCACAGCTCTGGCCAATAGGTTGTTTCGCGATGAAATTCGGTATCGACACAAAGGAAACTGCCTTCGGCTAGACGCTGGCAGGCATAATCGAGATCAGATTGATCTGTAATCGGGGTAAGACGCTCACGATTCATTGCTGTGCCCCTAAATGAAGCCGCAGCAGATGGCGAGCCTCATTCTGCAAATTCGAAGTGTCTATTCAGATTTCCGCTTCAACAGTGATCTTGGTTTGAGCGTAATATCATTCCCAGGATCAACATAAGACGGGGTAGGGGCGGCCGCGACGGGCTCATCGTGTAAGACCCACTCTTCAGCTTCACTGACGGTTTGATGATCTTGAGACGAGTCTCCGCGAAGCGCTGTGACGATATCGGTCATGTTTGCATTATCTTGCGCCATGACATCGTCGCCATCAGAGACGTTTTGGCTGGATGGACGTGCGCTTACTGAGAGATTGCGGAACCGCATCCGCATCGGCGTGGAAACCGCGCTACCAAACGCGATGCACTCTCTGTCGGCCAACGAGGATAAGAAGGCCAGAGTCGACCGCGATCCATTCGAAATCGCTTTGCGCATCACGTTTTGGTCTTCATCATTGCCCAAACGAAGAGAGAAGATCGTATTACACTGTGAAAGAATGGTGGGATCGAGTTCGTTTGGTCGCTGCGTAATGATCGCCAGCGAGACGCCATACTTCCGGCCCTCTTTCGCAATTCGCGCGATCGCGTCGCGGGTCGGCGCAAAAGCGGAGCCTGCATCCGTTGGAATGTATCTGTGCGCTTCCTCACAAACCACCAGCGTTTTGACTTGTGAGTTACTGGCAAGGGCGAGATCGAATGCCAAACGACACAGAACCGATGCAACCGAGTTCACGACCTCTGACGGAATGCCTGACATCTGGAACACCGTGATCGGTTTTCCAGCGATTGGCACCCGGTAGATATTACTCAGTACAGCATCGATCCGATCGGTCGCGTTATGAGATCCAAACAGGAAGGCAAAGCGAGGATCGTTGATCGCTGCTTCAATGCGCGACTTTAAAAGACGAAGTGTGAGCCGGCGGAGCGCGCCATCAAGAGATCCGATCTCTTCTTCAATCAGTTTCAATAGGTCTGCGAGGCGGTATGGAACCGGCGTATCCGCTGTGAAGGAACCGCCACTTCCGCTCTTGCGACGCACGCTGTTGTTGGCGCCGTAGCGATAAATGGCTTTAGCTTGCGGGATAAATTCACGCAGCGCATCGACTTCTTCTTCAGAGCCTTCACGGCCCCGGAAGATGACTTGTTGGAACTCTTCGAGATTCAATAGCCAGAACGGAAGATCTAGAGTCTCCGCCGTGATCGTATTGGCTTTGTCCCCAAACGCGCTGGTATATTCGTTGTGTGGATCGAGGATGAGGACACGTTGATTGGGTTTGTGTTTCGCAATCAGGTGCAAGAGCAAGGTCACGGCAGTGGACTTACCAGTACCGGTGGTCCCCACGACCGCGAAATGTCGCGACAGCAGCGAATCGACTGACACGACAGCTGGAATGTCCGCAGCTTGGCTCAAAGACCCAATCGTCACCGCGGAAGGATCGCTTGAACGATAGATCGTGGTGAGATCTTTCTTTCGGATCCGGTGCGCCACGGCGCCAATATAAGGATATTGGGTAATACCGCCGGAGAAGATCATCCCGCGTCGTTCATCGGCGCGCACTTCGCCAGACAGTTCCACTCTCAGCAAAATCGGGTTTTCAGCGTTTGGGTCCCAGGACT
>JALUWJ010000222.1 GCA_027019605.1 Henriciella sp.
CCGCTCGTTGCCGGAGGCTTCGCACCAGCCGGTTACCCAGCTCGCACGCTCCGGTTAGAAATGGTCGAGAAGGCTCGACCAGAGGTGTTTCCACCTCACTCAACAGATGCGACTTTCTGGTCGCACCATGAATGGCCCATTCTTCGGCATCTGGCTCTGGTGACGCGCGCAGCATCTTGCGCAATTCGCTCCAGATATGATCTGTGCCTTGATCTGCATCGACCCACGCCCCGTGCAGGCGGCCATTATTGTAGGCGGCCAAACAGGCCAGATAGATACGGGGGGTATCTACGGTCTTTGTGACAAGAAAAGCTGTGCTTTGCGAGTTGGTCATCATGTTCGTCTCCTTCCCGCCCCTGTCATTCTTTCCCCGGCAGGCGGGGTGAGGCGGCGAGGAGAAGTGTCAGGCAGGGGCGCATAAGGGCCGCGCGCAAGGCGGCCAGGTCGGACGACCTCAAGACATTCAAACGAATACAGAAACCGCGGCCTTGCGGGTGGACCGCGCGCTGGCAGACACGTCGTCCGCCTCACCCCGACTGCTGGGGAAATTAAATAAAGTCAGCGCGGGTAAGGCGCGCTGCCCGCCTGAGCTTAGAGACGGTGTCTTCTACGCCAAAGAGACCTAAGACACCCCAAAGCGCGGGCGGATAGACTAAGCCGTCCTTCAGGACTTACACTTATCTTTTGAGGGCGTCGAGGAAGATGAATCCGGCGCGCTCTGGTACGTTGCGACCGAGCATATGACGATTAACGCGCTTGCCGGCAAAAAGACCGCCACGCAGAGCTAAGTGACCTACTTCGCGGTCCAGCATACGGCCCCCATTCCAGCCTGGTCATACGCAAAGCTCACATACCGTTCCGGGATCGCAACGACATTCTCCAATCGGTCTTCCTGCTCGCCCGTATTGCAGCTGATTCCATACCCATTCTCACCCAGAAGGTCGTCGCGCACCCCCGTTCAGGCACTGTATGACCGTTTCAGTCTCGCGGTTCGAGCGTCCCAATACGGGAATCCCGTCTCAGAATGTGACGAGAACCGGCTTTAAAGGCGTTTTTTCAACGTCATTCGCGCAATTTGGCTTGACAGATATCGGGTCGGTAGCAAAATGCTACCCATCACAGGAGATGCCAATGGCCAAATCATCAATCAAAATTGCCGCGCATGACTTAGAAACCCTACGCCGCGAGGCGAAACTGACCAAACGCTCGATTTCAGGACAAGCGAGTTACTGGATGGCGATTGGTAAAGCGGTTGAACACTCGGGTATTTTTGACGTAGCAAACGTTCGAAAAGCCCTCAGCCGTCAGGTCTCGCCTGATGTATTGACGGGGCCCGAGCAAGAGGTCTTTGTCGATGAGTTACTGGAAGCTGCGCGAGTACAAACGCCCGAGCAGGAAGCCCTCTTTGAAGACCGCCGAAAGCGCGGCATCGGGGTCGGCCTCGACCAGGATGGCGAGATCGTCCAGGAATCGGGTGAGGCGGACACATGAACGCGTCCCCGCCCCGTCCCACATTATTCCTGATTGCCGGCCCCAACGGGGCCGGCAAGACGACCTTTTATGAAACGGTATTGAAGCCTCGGATTCAGGCTGATTTCATCAATGCGGATGTCATCCAGCGCGATGAATTGAAGGATCCGGCGCCGGAGGCGTCTTACGAGGCTGGCCGCGTGGCTGCCGAGCGCAGGCAAGCTAGCATTGACGCCAAGCGGAGCTTTGTGACGGAGACGGTGTTTTCGCACCCGTCCAAGCAAGAACTCCTCGAAACGGCCCGAGAGGCGGGATTTCGGATTGCAGTGTTTCATCTGCATATCGGATCCGCCGATCTTGCGGTTGAGCGGGTTCGCAGCCGCACTGCGCAAGGCGGTCATGATGTACCAGAGCAGAAGATCCGCGAACGGTATGTCCGCAATCAGCTGTTTATACGCCATGCAATTCTATACGCTGATCGCGGCGCTGTTTATGATGCCTCAGGCCTGAACACAGGCCCGAGGCAGTTGATGACGCTTCGCACGGGCATTCCCGATTCGGTGACCGACATCTTACCCGACTGGTTCGTCGCTTTGTATGGCGACCTGATCGGGTCCGTCGATGCAATCGACGACTAGCTCTTCGGCCTCTGCCGTTTCTTCTTCTTGTTCGGCCAGCAAGAGTTCTTGCTCCAGCTCGGTGACCCGTTTTTGAACCTGGTCCCTAATCCATGTCACCACAACGGGCCGGGCGAATGGCTTGGGTGCATTCTTTCCGTTCGACCATCGACTCAAAGTGCCCTTGTTCAACCCAAACTGATTGGCCATTTGGGTGCGATCGACCTCGTACCGGTCTGTCGCCTTTTTCACGATGATCGCGAAGTCTGCAGAATTGATCTTGGCCTGCGCGGCGATGAGTTTGGCCTGCCTGATCAGACTGGCCCAACCGTAGTGTTAGGATCGACCGTTGGTGAAGTGCTTGGATAATGTGGTCCAGATCTGGCGTTAAAATCCAGCGGCGATTTGGACCTGCCCACTATGGCACAGGCCTGATATTTCGGCAAATTCTGCCGGTGTTTTTTCATTGTGAGCCATGTGAGGCCGGATCTCATTATAGTCCCGCCTCCAGGCTTCGCAGAGCTCTTTGGCTTCGTCGATCGACTGGAAACAGTTCACGTTCAAGAACCCGTCTCGCAGCGTCCCGTTGAACGACTCGATGTGCGCATTGTCGGTCGGCGTTCCGGGGCGAGAGAAGTCCATTTTGACCTTGTGGGTATAAGCCCAGAGATCAACGATTTGCCCTGTAAACTCCGCGCCATTATCGCAGAATACAGTTGCTGGTTAGCCACGCAGATACACAAGGCGATTGAGAACAGAAGCGACGTGTTCGCCGCGAAGCCTGGCCCCAATTTCAATGGCCAGGCATTCGCGGGTGAATTCGTCCATGACCGTCAGTAGACGCAACTTGGACCCGTTCGCCAGGTTATCATGGACAAAGTCCATGCTCCACGCCTGGTTCGGTCTCTTGGGCTGGCAGCGTGCCTCACGGTGCACCGCCATCTTTCGTCGGCGGGGCCGTTTGCTCCGTAAACACAGGCCTTCTTCACGATAGACTGTGTAAACAGTGTTCTTACCGACCTTCCAGCCTTCACGCTTCAGAGTGATGTGTACGCGTCGATAGCCATACCGAACCCGCGTCGCCGCAATCTCGCGCATGCGTTGATGGACGTCTCTGCGTCGAGCGATGCTGCTGTGTCAGACGGCAGGCCCGACGCTGGCTGTAGCGGTATGTCTGAACCACATAATCTACAACCTGTTTCATGAGCGAAGGCCGGGGAACTTTTTTGACAGAACATCTTGAAGTACGGCTTTGTCCAGGCTGAGCTCTGCGACTAGTTTCTTCAAACGGGTGTTCTCGTCGTTCAATTGTTTGAGCTCCCGGACCTGGTCTGACTCCAACCCGGCATACTTCTTTTTCTAGCGATAGTAGGTCTGCTCAGAGATTCCCAATTGCCGAATGAGATCAGCAATCGGAAGCCCCAAATCCACCTGTTTCAAGGCGGCAACGATCTGCTCAGTCGAATATCTTTTGCGCTTCATGATGGGTTTCCTTCTTCGAGAAAACCGCTGCAAAACTAACACCAGTTTTGGGCCACTTTTTCCAGATCACGTCACTTAAAACACTTTTCTGTTGTCGGTTCAGAGGCTGTTTCGTAAGTCTAGTTCAAACATAAGCACTTGGAGACTGGGATTGCCGCAATATGAAACCCTCAACGCCCTCCTACATGTCTCACTCTTTGGTTCTATTCAGGTCACTACCCGATTCAGTGCTCAACTAGAGATTACTAATCGGCGAGCGCTCATTATTCTTGCGATGTTGAGCATAAATCCGGGGCAGGCTCTAAGCCGGGATTTCGTCAGTAAGTTGATCTGGGAAGGACGTTTCAAGCCTCAGGCGCGCGCCAGTCTTCGACAATGTCTGCATGATCTGAGGCGTGAACTTCAAAAGTTCGATTTGGATATTCTGGAGGTTTCCAACACCCAGCTCGCCGTCAAACCGGATTTGATCGATACTGACTTAAAAGCACTCGAAACGGCAATCAGGGAGCGCGATGACAAACGGGCTACACAGCTTTTGCTTGAGCTCTCTGGAAACCCCCTACTTGCGAATATCGACTTGGGCGCCGCTCTGGATAAATGGCTTGCAAGCCAGCGCGGCCAAGTCACAAATCGCATTCGAATGTCCACCCAGAACTTGTTGTCGACACTTAGGGCCAATGGTTTAAACGAGCGCCACGATGCCTTGGAACAAGCCTGGCAGGCATGGAGCGGTGTCTCTGGTCTACGCCAGCGCAGCGGGCTAGCAATCCTGCCTTTAAAACAGATCGACGAATTGGGCGGTGATTGGTTTCTCGCGGACGCAGTGGTTGAGGAACTCACGTCCCGCCTTGGTGGATTGAGTGGTCTGGCACTTGCTGGCCAAACATCGGTGGAGGCGGTGGCGGGCTCCTCACTTACGCTTCCGCAGATGGCTGAGAAGCTTGGCGTTACTCACTTCATTGAGGGCGCAGTCCATCGATCTACAAGCTCAGTCAAGCTCTCCATTAGACTCATCGAGGGCGTTTCGGGAAAACAGATATGGTCAGATCAGATCATTCAGCCCGAAACATACTTCTTCGACCAACGCAGACTGATCGGCGAAAATGCTGTTGCAGGTATGAGCCAAGCTATGGGCCTGAAGCAAAATTCGCGACTGGTTCGGACAATGACAAGCAGCCGAGAGGCGTATGCGCTCTATCTTCAGGGGCGCACACTGACCAAGCGAGTCACATTACAAGGCGGTTTGTCAAAAGCGGTTGAGCTGCTAGAGCAGGCCCTCGAAATTGATCCCGGCTTTGCAGAGTGTTGGACAGCCCTCGCAGAGGCGCACATTCATGTCGCTGTTTACACCCCATCGCTTGAACGCGTTGCGCTTTCCGAAAAGGCTGCCTCGTGCGCCAGGCGCGCTTTGGACCTCGATCCTAATCAAGGCTATGCGTATGCCATCCTCAGTATCCACGAATGGACCTGTTTTAATCCAGCTGGTGCGCTCGAGTACGCGTTGGAGGCGTATCGGTTGGAACCAAACAACGCTGACGTGACGCTGAGATTAGGCTCAACCTTGCTTTATTTGGGAAGAACGCGTGAAGCTTTGCCATACGTCGAAGCGGCGATTGAGCAGGATCCGGTCTATGGTCGAAACTATGTGATGCTCTGCGTGGCACACTTAAACCTTGGAAATCTTGAAGCAGCAGAGCGTGCCGGACAACGTATGGTCGATCTGGGGACGCCAGGCTTTCATCTTGCCGTTGCGCAAGCAGCTGCGGGCGATCATGAAACAGCCGTCGAAACCTACTACGAAACACGGCGCTATGTTGGAACTATGGTGATGTCGCCGCCGGGCGCCGCCGATATTTCAGACGAAGCCCGCGATTTCTATTTAAAAACCGCAGCAGAAGGGATTTGCAGCGGAAATGAAAAGGCTCGCGAAACTTATTGCAACCTGGTTGATATGCTGCACCAAACCTTGCTTGAACCGTATGATCAAACCGTTGCCTGGCCAGCGATTTGGATGGGACACTCTGACTTGGTGATGAAAGTTTTCCGTGAGCAGATACACCCCGCCAACATGCCGGGGCTAATGAGTCTCTGGACAGAAATCGATCCAATCGGCCGGACTCTCGATCATCCAGATTTCATGTCTTTCGCCGAAGATATTGGAATGGTTGAAGCGTGGGAAAAATATGGTTGGCCGGATCTGATCCCCGCCGATCCACGATAAGCATGCGAAGAATTGACGTTTTTTTGACGCCGGCCTGAATTGACCATCGTGGCACACGAACAGCACTCTCCGCCTACCCGCAATGGGATTAACGGAGAAAAATTATGAAACGAATTTTTGGCTTGGTATTGATGGTATTGTCGATCGGGCTCGCACCTGCGCAGGCTCAGTTGGAACCATATACGGACTATGACATCAGCGATGCAGTCTGGGAAATCGGCACCATCAAAGTGAAGTCCAATGCGGGCGATCACTATTTGGAAGGCCTGAAGGCGACATGGGTGCGAGGCGCAGAGATCAGCAAGGAGCTCGGCTATATCGAGGACTATGCGATTTATTCGAGCATTACGCCCGAGAGCGGCGATTTTAACCTGTTGCTCGTCACGAAATATGCCAGCCTGGCTGCTATGGCGCCGTCTAAAGAAAAATATGATGCATTCATGGGCGCGCTAGGTCAGGAACAAGCTGAGGCGGGCTCAAAGCGCGCGCTTGAGACTTATCCAGAGCTACGCGAAATCACGGGTAGCTATATCGTACATGAGATCGAGCTCAAATAGAGCTTTCGAAACGCGTACCCATGTCTTTACGGGCCCCTGCTTCTCGGCGAGTTCTCATTGAGCAGGGGGCCGCTTTCCTCCTCTCGAAATGACCGTAACTCTTAGAATTATAGGAATGTGATCAGTTGAATTGACGCATTTTTGACGCTCGATTGGCTTGACGGGCACGATCAATTTCCGCCACGTGGACATCTAATTAAACCAACAAAAACAGCATGCTGCAGAACCTCCGGCCACTCCAACGGAGCGCGTTCGCGCGGCTGTGCCAGCCGGAGGCGTCTGTATGTCAAATTCACTCTCACACGCATCAGAGGCCTCCGGCATAGGCAAAATCCGGCGTGAGGTGTGTCAATTTTCAACTCAGTTTCATCAGAGATTGATGACATGACAGATAACCCAGACGTTGCGTTAAGTGCCGGCACTTTCAAGCTTCCAGCTTACACCGACAACGCACAATTGCGCCTTGCCACCGGTACATTTCTATACCTCGCGCAAGGCCTGGCCCAAGGATTATTCTTCGTTGCAATTCCGAGTTGGCTCGCGGTTAACGGTCAGCCTGTTGGCGCCATCGGATCGTTCGTCGCGGCCATTTCATTACCATGGAGTCTTAAGTTTATTGTCGGGGCCGTCGTTGATCGGTTTGCCTTTTTGCCCATGGGGCGTCGGCGCGCATGGCTCGTCGGCGCGCAAACTTGCTTAATCTTTTCGCTCATAGCGTTCGCCATTCGAAGTCCATTACCGAGTGAGCTCACAACCATCATCATTTTCGGCACAGCCTTATCGGCGATGACGGCGGTTCAAGACGTGGCGCTAGATGCGATGATCATAGATCTAACCCCCAAGAACGAACTCGGAAAAATCAATGCGTTTATGCTCGGCGGAAAGTCGGCAGGCTTGGCTGGCGGCGCGGCATTGGTCGCGTATTTCCTTGAGTTTCAGAGCTTTGCGATCGCGATGATCGCAACCGCCGCAATGTTCTCGATCCCAGCATTTTCTGCGATCTTGATCCGGGAACGACCGGGAGAAAAACTCTTTCCGTGGAATGAGGGCCAGACATCGGATGAGAGCCTCAGCGCTAAACCGGACGCCTGGTGGCATGTACTGCGTGAAACGCTCCGCGTCTTGTTTCGCCGCGATCCGCTATTGATTATTGGCTTGTGTATCTTTTACGGCATGCACCAAGGCATTTTCGAAGCCACCATGCCGGCTTTCGCGGCCCAAGAGATGCAATGGGGCGAGACGCGATATGCTTCATTGGCTGGAATTGGATACCTGATCTCCGGCGCAGCTGGATTTTTAATTGGCGGCTGGGCGACCGACAAATTAGGACCAGCGAGACTCGGATATTTGACTTCGGGTATCGTCGCATGCGTCATTGCATTATTCATTTTAGTGGCGCTGGCTTCGACAACTGACGTGTTTTTCACAACTTGGTATTTGTTCTACGGCACGATTGTGTTCGGGTTTTATCTTTGCATGGTGACCTTAGGAATGCGCGTTTGTGAAAAGCATGTGGCTGCCACGTCTTATGCTTTAATGATGGGATCAATGGCGCTTGGACTGATGCTTGGTGCAGGCAGCGCTGGTTTTCTCGACGAGATCGGCGGCTATACAGCTTTGTTGACCGCAGCCATCGTCACGATTTTAGCGTCAGCGGCCATGGGTTTAGGGCTTAGCCCAGCCACCGGCGGGCCTGCCGTGTTAGACCCGCTGGACCAAGGATGAGGTCCGCCGTCAACATAAGAATGCCGCGCACCTGAAACTTAAATAGCGCTCAAAGTAAGTAAAATTGCAAGATAAGGGTCCCAAACTTCCCCTGCACCGAATATTAGCCCAAAGTCTTAAGACGCCCTAAA
>JALUWJ010000223.1 GCA_027019605.1 Henriciella sp.
GATAGGGCATTGAGTATGACGGACTTGTTTGCAGCTTCTGGATTGTCAGACTCGGCGCCGCAGCCTTTGGCGGACAAACTCCGCCCGCAAGTCTTGGCGGATGTTGTCGGGCAGGATCATCTGCTTGGTGCAGATGGCGCGCTCGGGCGTATGCTCGCGACGGGTAATCTATCTTCGATCATCTTGTGGGGGCCACCTGGGGTCGGGAAGACTACGATCGCCCGGCTACTTGCGCAGGAAACAGATCTTCATTTCGAAGCGATCTCAGCGATCTTCTCAGGTGTGAAGGATCTTCGCGCTGTGTTTGAAGCGGCGCAGCGCCGGCGAGATATGGGGCAGGGAACCTTGCTCTTTGTCGATGAAATTCATCGCTTCAACCGGGCTCAGCAGGATGGCTTTTTGCCCTATGTTGAAGCCGGTACGATCACCCTCGTCGGGGCGACGACAGAGAACCCGAGCTTTGAACTGAATGGCGCGCTGCTGTCGCGCTGCGCTGTTCTGGTGCTAAACCGGTTGGAAGTGGAGGCGTCGGAAACGCTGCTCAAGCGAGCGGAGGCAGAGCTGAAGCGCGCGCTCCCTCTGGATGACCGCGCACGGTCCGTGCTTATTGATATGGCGGATGGTGACGGGCGCTATCTCTTAAACCTCGCCGAGCAAGCCTTCACGCTCGCCAAGTCTGGAACCCAGCTCACGGTCGAGCAATTGGCGCAAGCCCTGCAAAAACGTGCGCCCGCTTACGACAAGGATCGCGAAGAGCACTACAATCTTATCTCAGCCCTGCACAAATCCGTACGCGGATCGGACCCAGATGCAGCGCTTTATTGGTTCGCGCGGATGCTCGAAGGCGGCGAGGATCCGCTCTTTATCGCGCGGCGACTGGTCGTCATGGCGAGCGAGGATATCAGTCTGGCAGACCCCACTGCGATGATGGTGGCGGGAGAGGCCGCGCGCGCCTTTGAGCGTCTTGGCGAGCCGGAAGGTTTGATCCCGCTTGCGCATGCAGTCGTACATTTAGCGACGGCGCCGAAATCGAACGCGTCTTACATGGGCATGAAACGCGCCCGCGCTGCAGCGCGCGAAACTGGATCTTTGATGCCACCTAAACACATCCTCAACGCGCCAACCAAAATGATGAAAGAGCAAGGCTATGGCGACGGCTACGCCTATGATCATGACCAGGATGGCAGCTTTTCCGGGCAGAACTATTTTCCGGATGGCATGGAGCGGGTGGATTTTTACCAGCCAAAAGGGCACGGTCGCGAGGGACCGATCGCAGAACGCTTGGCAAAATGGCGCGCGATCCGGAAACAAAAAATGGAGGGAGACGGATGATACGAACATGGACAGGCGCAAAGAGCTTGCTCACGGCAGTTGCGCTCACGATCGGGTTGTGTAGTCAGCTTGCTTTCGCGCAAGATCAAACAGACACGCCCATCGTCTATGACCAAATCCCGCCGCACATTACAAAGTGGATGCAACAGCCGGCGATCCTCGTCTTCTCCAAGACAAATGGCTGGCGCCATAATGAAGGGATTGCGGGGGCAGACAAGTATTTCGTGGAGCTTTCTCGAGAGCGCGGGTTCGGGATATTCACGACCGTCAATTCAGCAGTATTCAATGCCGATGATCTCGCGCGCTTCGACGTCATTGTGTTCAACAATGCGACCGGCGACACGCTGAGCCCTGACCAAGAACAAGCCTTCCGCGATTGGCTTGAAGAAGGCGGCGCTTGGATTGGTTTGCACGGGTCGGGCGATAATACTCATGCGGATTGGCCATGGTATGCAAACTCTCTGATCGGCCCGACGTTTACAGGGCATCCTTTGACGCCGCATTTTCACATTATTCGCGTCGAAACGCTGGATGAAACGCATCCAATCATGAACGGTGCTCCGAAAGTTTGGGAGCATGATGATGAGTGGTACTTCTTTGATAGTCATCCGCGTGACTATGGGCTGCACCCGCTGGCGGGCATCCATGAAACGGATTTCAAACCCGAAGGCGCGGATGTTCAAAACCTTGCCACATGGGCGATGGGCGAGAACCCGATTGATCATCCGGTGATCTGGGTCGGGTGTCCCGGTGAAGGCCGCAGTTTCTATTCCGCGCTCGGCCACTCAGATTTGGCTTATGATCGTCAGACCTACCGCAATATTCTGGGCAACGCCTTCGACTGGGTGTTGAAGAAAACCGACGAAGCGGGGGGTGGTTGCCCCGCAATTGAATAAGCGTGCCCCTTCGCATTTCCAATCGCGACGCGAGACGGCTTTGGCTCGCTGGGCAGGGGCTGGCGCAGACGCCCACGGGAAAACTTGACCTCGATACCCTGATCAAGGCCCTCGGCTTCGTACAACTCGATACGATTCAAGTGGTCAGTCGCGCGCATCACCACATCCTGTGGAGCCGCAATCAGAACTATCGCGAACCGATGCTTGGGCGCCATCTCGCCAGGGACCGCAAAGTGTTTGAGCACTTCACGCATGATGCGTCGGTCATTCCGATCGATTTCTATCCGATGTGGCAGCGCCAGTTTCGCCGGCTCGAAGCAAAGGTTCGAGGTTGGGAATGGCATCGCGGAATGTTGGACGAGGATGGCAGAAACGCCATTAAAGATCGCATTCGCGTCGAGGGGCCGCTTTGCACCAAAGCCTTTGATACGAAAGTGCAGGGCGAGAAGAAAATGTGGGCCCGCCCGCCGCACAAGTTGGCACTCGATTATATGTGGTATGCGGGGGAGCTTTCGACGTCGCATCGAGAGAATTTCACGAAATTCTACGATCTGACTGAGCGCGTGATCCCAGATCATTTACGAACCCAAATTCCATCAGATGAGGCGCAGATCGATTGGTTGTGCCAAGCTGCTCTCGATCGGATGGCGTTTGGATCCGAAGGCGACATTCAACGGTTTTGGGCCGCTGTTTCGAACGCAGAAGCCAAACACTGGACTGCGGCGAACGCGGCGACTCTCGTACCGGTCGAGATTGAAACCGCGGATCGAAATATCATCACGGCTTGGGCGCCAGGCGATATTGAGGTGCGATTGGAGGAGATCGAGGCGCCAACTTCTCGGCTTCGTATTCTCAACCCGTTCGATCCGGTGGCACGGGATCGGTCGCGCTTGAAGCGCTTGTTCGGGTTTGACTATACAGTCGAGATGTTTGTCCCCGCGGCGAAGCGTAAATGGGGCTACTATGTTTATCCGCTGCTTGAAGGGGATCGCTTTGTCGGCCGTATCGAAGTCAAAGCGGACCGGAGAGCGGGGGTTTTGAGGGTTCTAAAACTTTGGAAAGAGCCCAAGATCAAATGGACCGCCGCTCGGGCCGAAAAACTCGAGGCAGAGCTTGCCCGAATGTTGCGCTTTGTGGGGTTAGAACAGCTGATCTGGGAGAATGATCCGAGCTCGGACTTGCTTTGAACGCGATCTCCTATAGGTCAAAAGCAAGATTAAAGGAGTTCGACAATGCTGCGATTTGGACTTGGAGGTTTGATTGCGATGGGGCTGGTTTCATGCGCCCCGCAACTGCCTGATGCGGGTAGTGAAATTTCGCAAAGCCAGGCTCCGACCGGCGCACCATCTTCTGATGTGGATGCCTTCCATGACTCGATCGCCGTTTTTGACAGTCACTTGGATACACCAGCTCTATTTCATTCCGAGGCATACGACTTCAAACGACGCCAAACCTGGGAAGAGGATGGAACGCATGTCGACCTACCGCGCATGAATGAAGGCGGTCTTGATGGTGGGTTTTGGGTGATCTTCACCCGCCAGGGACCACTCGATGAGGCGAGCTATGCGGCGGCGCGAACGCACGGACTTATGCGCCAAACAGCGATCCGTGAGTTCGCTGCGAAATACCATAATGAAGTCGAACTGGCGTTCAGCGCGGATGATGCGGAACGCATTCTGGCGGATGGCAAGAAAGTTGTTTTCCAAAGCATGGAGAATTCCTACCCGCTCGGCACCGATGTCTCCCTGATGGAGCACTACTATATTGGCGGCCTGCGCATGATCGCGCCGGTCCATTTCGCCAATAATCAGTTTGCTGACAGCGCGACGGATATTAATGAGGCTTATGATGGCCTCAGCCCGCTCGGCGAAGATCTGGTGCGTGAAGCGAACCGCCTCGGCCTGGTTCTGGACGGTAGCCATGCAAGCGACGACACAGTGCGTGACATGATGGCGCTTTCAACAACCCCAATCATTCTCTCGCATACGGGCGCAAAAGCCATTTATGATCATCCTCGCAACATTGACGATCAATTGCTGCTTGAACTCGCTGAGAATGGCGGGGTGATCCAAATGAACATTTTTGGCGGCTATCTGGAGTTACTCGAACCATCGCCTGAACGCCTCGCCGCGTTGGAGGGGCTCAGCGAGACCTATGGCAGCAATCCGAGCGAGATGGATCCGGAAACCTTGCAAGCCTGGATGGCCGCCCGGGCGGAGATCAATCGTGAATTCCCTGCGCCGCGTTCAACCTATGCGAAGTTCATGGAACATACCTATCACGTGCTCGATCTGATCGGCCCTGACCATGTCGGCATTAGCGGCGACTGGGATGGCGGCGGCGGCGTCGACGGGATGAGTGATGTCTCCATGCTGCAGAAGATTACGCGTGACCTGTTGGCCGCCGGCTATTCGCAGGAAGACGTGGCGAATATTTGGGGCGGCAACATGCTGCGTCTGGTTCGCGCCGCGGATGAGGCTCGCACCTCTGATCTCGTCTCGCCAAATATCCTGAACTAGCCACATGGAATGGCTCACCATCACGCCGCCACTCTTGGCGATTATTGTCGCCATTTGGACGCGCAATGTGTTTTGGGCGCTTGGCGTTGCGATTTGGCTCAGTGAGACCATTATCGCAGGGTTCAACCCGTTCATGGGTGCGCTTGGCGGGATCGATCGAGCGGTTGGGGTCTTTGACAGTTCCTACAATACCCGCGTGCTCTTGTTTTGCCTGATCATCGGCGCCCTTATCGTCTATATGCAGCGATCCGGCGGCATCTCCGCGATGGTGGAACGGTTGCAGAATTCTGGGTTCGCATCGACCCCGAGGCGCGCCAGCCTTGTCACGGCGATTTGCGGCGTATTGATCTTTGTCGAAACGAATATCTCGCTCCTCACCACGGGGATCCTCGGACGCCCGCTGTTTGATAAGCTCAATGTCAGCCGCGAGCGTCTCGCCTACATTATCGATTCGACCTGTGCGCCGGTGAGCGTCTTGATCTTGTTCAATGGCTGGGGCGCTTATCTGTTAGGTTTGTTAAACGAGAACGGCGTCGATGGCGCGACTGGCGTTTTGATGTCGACAATCGCGTTGAATTTCTACGCCTGGATCACGCTTGTTTTGGTGTTTGCGACAATCGTTTCGAACAAGACATTTGGGCCGCTCGCTGCCGTCGAAAAAGCTGGTGGCGGCTCAGCGGCAGTGGCGACAGGACCGTTCAATGAAGCGCCGGAAGCGCCGTCTCGAGCGATCTATATGGCGATCCCGCTCTTCATCATGATTGGCGGAACCATTGGCTTCATGATCTGGACCGGCGACGGAGACATCCGGCAAGGCTCCGGTTCACAAGCGATCTTGTGGTCGGTCATTCTCGCGACAGCCGCCGCTTTTATGTGCCTGGCCCATTCGAAACGCGCAAAAGGCGAACTGTTGGACATCGGTTTCAAAGGCATGGGAGATCTGCTCCCAGCTGTCACAATGATCTATCTGGCGCTGGTTTTGGGGGCGAGCCTGAACGCCGTGGGCATGCGCGAATTTATCGCCAGCATCGCCTCCAGCTTCCCAGCGCCTTGGGCAATTCCAGCGATCCTGTTTCTTGCCGCCGGGATAACATCATTCACAGCCGGAACAAGCTGGGGGACGTATGGCATCATTGTTCCCGTGGCCGTGCCGCTGGCGGTTGGAGCCGGTGTTCCACTCCCGCTAGCGATTGCGGCCGTCATGGGCGGCGGCGTGTTTGGTGACCACTGCTCGCCGATTTCCGACACCACGATTATCGCATCGTTGGCCTCTGGCTGTGATCATATGGAGCACGTGCGAACCCAGCTGCCTTATGCACTGGTGGGCGGAGTTGCTGCGACGGGGCTCTATTTGCTCGCGGGACTTGCGGCATAAGCCGTCATCACCGCGTCCATCAACACTTCGGTGAAGACATTCAGGGCCGGGTGGCGGGCGCTACGGTCTGGCGTGCCATCTGGTGTGCCCGTTACGGCATAGGCGAAACTGATATTCAGCTCTGGCGCAAACCAAGCCCCGGAATAAAGCCCATAAGCTTCGCCCGGATGGCCCCATAGCTCTATGCCGGGCCATGGGCTTTCTTCCGCGGGATGAATTTGTACGCCGGTCCCAAAGTGCGTGAAATACCGCTCATCATGAACCCCGTTTGTCTGCGCTTGGTTTAGGGACCAAACAGGACGCGTCAGCTCCGGCGCGTATTTCAAGCGCGCTGCAATGGTCGCCAGATCGATAAGATTGGCCCGCAATCCCCCTTGCGGCGAAAACAGGGTCCCGTTTGTACCAGGTTGGTAGGTCGACAGCTCAGCGCCTTCATCCAACAGAACAGATGGCGCCGTGTCGCGCAGCATATCGCGATCATCGATTTGCGAAGCCCAGCCGTTTCCGAAATTGCGATACAGGGTTGCGCCATCGCGTCTTTTCTCCGGCGAGACGCCGGACCAGTTAAACCCAGCGTCCAGTCCCATCGGTTTCAGAACAATGTCGCGCGCCACGCGGTCGAACCGGCGCTGTGTGGCAAGTTCGATCACGGTCGCGACGATGCCATATCCGAGATTGCAGTACTCAAAGTCCTTGGACTCGCGAAACGCGTCTCTTGTGAGAAGCGTCTCAATGTTTCCCGGATGGGCAAGCCAATACGCTTCCGGATCTTTCATCCCGCTCGTGTGGCTCAAGAGGGCTCTGAGGCTCGGACCATCCGGCCCGGCGGCGGTGTCAGATGGAAAATACGGCAACCAGCTCCGGACCCCTTGGTCGAGATCGAGCACACCGTCCCGGTGCAGCTTTTCAGCGGTAAGCGCGACCACCAGCTTCGAAATCGATGCCGCGCGCAAGGCGGACCGAGTTGTAAACGGACGCACACCGACATCGGCTTCGCCAGCGGCGGCCTGTGCGATGACCAAATTGTTTTGCATCACGACAATTCCAGCGGCCGGAGCGCGATACGCGTCCGGCGCTGCAATCAGCATCTGAACAAGCTGTTCCGCCGTCGGTTCCGGGCGGCAGGATGCTAAAAGAAATGCGCTCGCTGGCAGGCTTGCGAGCAAGCCGCGACGGGTCAGCGAGGCGCGGATCGTCATCTAGCCGAGCACCTCTGCGAGAAAGTCCTTGCAGGCAGCGAAGCTGCGGCGGTCGGCGCCAGCATCGTAAACCGTTCCGAAATCTGGGTTCGCCGCGGCAGGATTGGTGAACGCATGCATCGTTGCGCCATAGGCATGCAACTGCCAATCGGCTTTCGCACCGGTCATCTCGCGTGAGAAGTCCATGACGTCATCTGGGGTTGCCATTGGATCTTCCCAGCCATGCAGCGCCAGCACTTTCGGGCCGATTTTATCATCTGTGTTGCCGGGGGCACCAAACAGGCCGTGAAAGCTCACAACGCCTTCGACAGCCATATTTTTGCGCGCCATATCCAGG
Organism: Henriciella sp.; assembly: GCA_027019605.1. GTDB lineage: Bacteria > Pseudomonadota > Alphaproteobacteria > Caulobacterales > Hyphomonadaceae > Henriciella. The sequence goes on from JALUWJ010000223.1 coordinate 7,659, forward strand.
ACACTCATGCCGCCAAAACAGAAGCCAATGGCGGCCGCTTTATCTGAGCCGGATTTATCTTTCGCGACGGCGAGCGCATTCGCCAGGCGAGATTGAAGCTCTTCACGGTTGCTGGCGAGCGGTGTCATCAGCGCTTCACATTCTTCGGTCGTCTCGCCGCGTTTGCCCTTGCCATAGACATCTATCGCAAAGCCGGCATAGCCCCACTCAGCCAGCAGCTTCGCTTTGTCTTGTTCAAACTCTGATTGTCCGCCCCATGCATGCGCGACCACAACGACGCCTTTAGGTGTCCCGGCGGGCATGGCGAGAAAGCCCTCATATGTTTGTCCACCTTGCTCATAGTCTACGATCTGCGTTGTAACGCTCATCGGGTCGCTCCTACTTA
>JALUWJ010000224.1 GCA_027019605.1 Henriciella sp.
GAAGCTGTGCGCCGCGCTCGCAAACTTGCTCGGAAGCGCGCCCAGCGTGAGGGCCTCGTTTAAGCCACCCGCTTAGATGATCGAATTAAACCCCCGTGCTGAATGGCGCGGGGGTATAGTTATCTCCGAAAATAAATGGTTTTTAAGGTCCGGGGTAATGGTCCTAGGCCTTTTTTTGTCCTCACAAGACTCAAACCAACTCAGCAAGAATTAGCCAATCCATAGATTTCCCCAATTAAGTATAAGTCCTCAGTTGACTTTCACCTCTGAGTTGTGTGTGTAAGCTTAGGCGCAATTATCAGAAATTCGGGTGGGGAATGAAAATTAAACTAATAGCATTTATGCTGCTTGCAACAGCTGCGTGCGCGCAAAATCCAGCAACAACTCCGGTGGACAACAGTGGCCTGCCCGATCTGACTGGCCCAACCGAAATGTTAGGATCGACGGTTGGTTTGTAGCGGCGTTCATGCCGCCTTCAACCTATAAGGCGGCATGAAGGTCGCGGGCAAGATGGTTCTGGGCGCGGGTGGTTTATAGCCCAGCGATGAGTGCGGTCTTGCGGTGTTGTAGAACAGTCTCCAGTTCTCGATCAGGACCTGCGCCTCGCGCAGATCATAGAAGATTTCACGAGCGAGGAGTTCGTCTCGAAGTTTCGAGTTGAAGCTCTCACAGTATCCGTTCTCCCATGGTGATCCTGGCTCGATGTAGAGCGTCCTGACATCCAGTGCCTCCAGCCATTCACGCAAAGCGGTAGCAATAAACTCCGGCCCATTATCTGATCGGATGTGCTCCGGTGGCCCATGTTCAAGGAACAGCTCACCAAGCGTGTCGAGGACATCCCGAGAGTTCAGTCTTCGTTCGACGCGGATCGCCAGACACTCTCTCGTAAATTCATCTATGACGCAGAGCATGCGGAAAATCTTGCCATCATGCGTACGGTCCTGGACGAAGTCATATGACCAGACATGACCTTTGTGAGCGGGTCTCAGCCGAACGCATGATCCATCGTTCAGCCAGAGCCTGCCACGCTTGGGTTGTTTCTGCGGGACTTTAAGCCCTTCACGTCTCCAGATGCGATAGACGCGGCCTGTGCTGACAGACCAGCCAGCTTCACGAAGCAAGGCTGTAATACGGCGATAGCCATATCGTCCGAACCGCTCGGCCAGAGCGATGATAGCTGCTGTCAGTGCGCCTTCATCATACCGAGGTGTCTTCTCGCGTCTCTGTGTCGAGCGATGCTGGCCAACCACGCGGCAGGCTCGGCGCACGGAGACACCGAGCTCGTCCACCACATGATCGACCGCAACGCGTTTACGTGAAGGGCTTAGTACTT
>JALUWJ010000225.1 GCA_027019605.1 Henriciella sp.
CGCGGCAATATCGGTATTGTTCTTCATGGTGTGATCTCCCTGGCGGTTGCTGCCGCCGGTTGGGTGCGTTCAAGTTCACCCGGAGATTACGCCACCTTCAAATTTCCACCACCTTCGCGACACGACCGATCAAAACATGGCTACTCAAACTCTGAAACTGAACGTCAAATCCGGCGAAAAAGACGGCAAGAACTTCTGGGACCGCTGCGGCGTGCTCTTCGTCAACACCGACGACAGCGGCAACATCACGTCGATCAACGTCAAACACAGCATGTTCCCCGACGTCGAAATGGTCGCCTTCCCACGCCGCGATGAAGATCCGGTCACCGAGTGACCTCAGCGCTAGGGCGGGTTTTCCGCCCTGGCCTTCATCGGCGAAAACAAGGTTGTCAGCTAGGTCGCTTCATCTTGCGATCGAACCTGGCGATTCAGGCGCGCTAGCGGTTCGCTGAAGGCAGCTTCCAATTTTTGGATATGAGTCGCAAGCCAACCTATCATCTCGGGCCATGCTTCCCGGTTGAAGCCGTCAAAAGGCTGAGCGAAAACGATGCGGCTGGCCTTCTTATCGTCCATGCGCCGCCAATCGAGTTCGGCCCCAAAAGCTGCTTCGATGGCATCTTTCTGGCCATAGAGCTGATCGAACAACCATTTGTTCTCGGCGGTTTCAGAGCGCTGCAAGCTTATCTCGACCCGCGCTTCATCTCGCGAGAAGATCATCTGATAGGGGCAAGACCTGGTCCCAGACCCTGCACTGAGCCAATGATCCTTGGTCGGGCTGATATTCTGGTAAAGTGTAACGCCGTCGACACGCAGCTGTTCAAGGGCTGCCTCCCAGAAGTCCAAGCGCAGCTTATGCCGCTTCTTCTGTGTGTCCTGAATGGCTTTCTCTTCGTTTTCTTTGCTCGACATTCCGATCATAAAGTCTGCCGCCTCAGGCGTGGGTATGATCTGCTGAATGTCGACCATCAGCTCGTCGCCAAACGAATATGGGGTCACCTTGAAGCATTGTGCGCGAATTCCGCGGCTGAGGAGCCACAGCACCGTTGCCGTGACCTCGCGCCGAAAATTGGCTGCGATGAAGATCATCCTTTGGTCATTGCCTGGGTTTAGGACGGTCTCTTCCAGCTCCTCAACTTCCATGAACTCACAGATCCGCACGGCCGCATTGCCGCCGCCTGCATAGCGGTCGAGGTATTGCTGATAGATGTCGACGATCTGCGTCTTTGTCAGGCCCGAGACATAGGCGGTGTATTTCAGCGCCTGCCAGGTGACATCCCTGCCGCTGTCATCAAGCTTGTTCTCGATCACAACGAGGTTGCCGTCCTTGTCGAGCGCCAAGAGATCCAGGCGTTCGCGGGTTTCATCAAACCCGTCGAACTCCTTTTGAATGATCAGCAATTCTTCACCGAGGGCGTCAGGCTGGTTGGCCAGCCACTCTTGCAAATGGTCGCGCTCACGTAGGTTCAACTCAGAAAAGCGCTTCTGGGACAGGCGGGACAAGCGGTTTTGGTTCAAATCAACGCGGAACAAAGAAATCTTCTCCTACTTCACTTGCATCAAAATATGCGATTCCGTTCAAGTTCTCTGCCATCAAGTAGGATTGCAGCTCTGTGGTGTCTTCTTGAAGGCGTAACCAGTCAGGGTCCGCATCGTGCATCTTTGTTTCCATGTCTGGATCGAGCAATTTCAAGCCATTGGCTAACCCGCACCCGGGACCATACTGGAAGAGCTCGTGCAGCGGCCGCATCCCAGGATGCAGAACGCTCAGTGCGCGTGACTTCTTTCGCTCGACAATACTGGCTGACGCCACGGAACAGCCCCAAAAACTTGGCGGCTTGAACCCGGACGAAACTTGGCGGAACAACTGTCGGTTTTTAACATGATCGTGGTTGTAGAAAACGTAGATGGGATTGTTTGGTCCCGCGCGCTTGATCAGAGTTTTCGTCTGACCCTTCGTCAGTACATGTCCATCGTACCGCCCCGGCATCAACTGGTTGGTTCTTCCGGGCCTTCGATCATGTCGCCGATACAGCTTTTTGGCCTGAACCCGGAAGCCAATGCGGCACCGCCCCTGCTTAAAAAACAAAACCCAGTCTGCACCGGTATCTTTCTCGCGTTCTCGGGTAAATAGCTTAACTCGGAACCCAGCCTTCGGGAGGTCACGTGCCATCTGCAGCAGCAGACATTCAGTGATTGTTTCTTCCTGAAGATTTAACCCTTCTCTGTAGGCGTTGTTTTGTTCCCGCCAAACGACACCCGACAATTCGCGCAGATATTTTTGCATTCCCATGCCGTGCACGTTGGGTTTGCCAGGCCAAAACCTCATAGTGCCGCCTCTACCTGACTACAGGTTGAGGCGGCACGGGCGGTGCATCCCGATGACGAGCTGGTCGCCCAGTGCCCGCTTTCCCTGGCGCATGCTTTTTTCGGCCATTCGGCGCTGAAAGCGCCCGATTTATACATCATTGAGCTCTCCAAGGTCGATATCTTTCCCCGCTTTGATCAGATCGTAAATAAGGTTCGTAAGGATGCCGAGGCCTTGCCTATCTTCTTTGAGAAGATGTGTGGCCAAAGCGTTGTTCGAACTCATTGCGCGCACCACCGCGCCTTGAACCGCGCCGGGAAGGCTTCCTTTCAACGCTTGGTCTTTAGAGTTTTCCTCAACTTGCGCTCTTACGATGCTGTTTTCACGGGTAATCGAAACGATTTGGTTTACGAAGCTTGCTTGGTCTTTGATCGGAGCGGCTTCGCCAAAGATACCGTTCAATCGTTCGATCAGCTCTTGCAGGTAAACAGGAAGCTTACCGGGCGCATTTGAGCCGCCTGGTCCTGCAGGCTTCAAGTTTGGATCAGGGTCATCGCCGTTGTTGCCCTGGTCATCATTCTTTTTGATGTCGTATCCCGTCAGCGAAATGCCTCTGAGGTCGACATGCTCGGGAGGGACACCATTGAGGCGGTTTGCCAGAAGTTTTGTGAAAGCGGCAAAATTCTCCATGCTGGGATCTCCCAGATCCAGCAATTGCGCGATGTATGTGTAGGTCCTGGAAAACCTAGCCAATCCCGACTTGAACTCCAGCATCCGACCGATGCTCTCTTCTACTTGCATCCTTTCATGCTCGGCCTTTTTTGCCGAGGCATCGTCTCCTGCCTCGGTTGCCTTCAGGAATTCAACTTCACACCGAGCGGCCTCTTCGCGGAGCGCTTTGAGGCGAGCGTTAAACAGGTCGGTCGGTCGTTGGGTTGCAGCAAACATCGCCTTGTGGTGATCTTCTTCGCTGGTGTCGAAGGTCTTGGCGGTTTCGAAGCGCGCTACCTTAAACGCCTCGATGTCTTCGTCCGAGTAGATGCCTTGTTCATCGGGGGCATCCTTCATGTCGTAGATGACGTTCGGGTCTTGAACCTCGGTGATTTGCGCGCCGGAATCGTATTTTTTGAAGGCCGCTCGGATCGCTTCCGGGTCGTTTACGAAATCGATGACGAAGGTTTCTTCCTTGCCTGGGAAAGTGCGATTGAGACGCGATAGCGTTTGAACGATTTCGACTTCGTTCGCGATCTTCTTGTCGACATACATGGCGACGAGCTTCGGCTGGTCAAAGCCCGTCTGGAACTTGTTGGCGACCAACATCACTCTAAATTCCGGCCTATCAAATGCGATGCGCAGGTCCTTGACCTCAACGCCCGTGTTCATGTTGCTTTCGGTAAATTCTGCATCGTCGTCACAAACGAACAGATCCCCTGCAATCTGCGCGTCGTCGGAATGCATGACGTCCTGTCCACTGAGCTTTCCCGAAAAGGCGACCAACGCGCGAACGTCTTTGTACTGAGGGTTCGCAATGACAAAAGCATCGAAGGCCTTCTTGTAGCGAACAGCCGCCGCACGCGAGCTCGTCACAACCATTGCCTTCGCCTTTCCGTCAAGGAGGGGCGAAACGTTGTGCCGGAAGTGCTCCATGATGAACTGCACCTTCTGGGTGACGTTCGTGGGGTGCAGGCTCATCCATTTGGCAAGCGCCCGCTTAGCGGCCTTGCCATCCACGCGCTTTTTGTCTTCCAGTTCTTTTCCCAGGTTGAAGGCGGTCTTGTATGAGACGTAGCCCTTGAGCACGTCGAGGATGAACCCCTCATCAATGGCCTGGCGCATCTCGTATTTGTGGAAGGCGCGCGGAAGGTTGTCCGGGCCTGCCGGGCGGGACGTGTCCTGCGGCCGTCCGAACAACATCAAGGTCGAGTGTTTCGGTGTCGCAGTGAACGCGAAGTGGGACAGGTTCTTCGGCCGGGCGCGGCTTTTCTGGATCTCGGTCAAGAGCTCTTCGACCGTCATGTTCGCGGTGTCTTTGGCCGACGAAAGCGCGAGGGTCGCCTGCAGCTTCGAAGCGGTGCTACCGGTTTGCGATGTGTGGGCCTCATCGATGATCACAGCAAAGCTACGGTCCTTCAGCGAGGTTTCCGTCAGGATCGCTTCCATGGCGTGCGGAAAGGTCTGCAGCGTCACCACGATAATCGGCACGCCCTTCAGCATGGCTTCCGTCAACTGAGCCGTTTTCGTCTTGGAGCTTGTCTCGCGGTCAATCGCAGCGATCATGCCTTTGCGGTGGTCGATCTGCTGAACAGCGTCTTGCAGCTGGCCATCCAGCACAGTCCGGTCCGTCACGATGATCACGGTGTCAAAGACTGCCTTGCCGTCATCATGGCGCAGCTTGGTCAGGTCGTGGGCGGTCCAGGCAATCGTCGATGCCTTGCCCGATCCCGCACTGTGTTCACAGAGGTAAGCGTTCCCAGGGCCTTTCTCTTTGGCATCCGCGATCATCTTGTTGACGGCGTCGTGTTGATGAAAGCGCGGGAAGATCAGCGTTTCCTTGACCGACCAGTTGCCCTTCAGGTCCACCACATCCTTCTTCTCGACATAGACGAAGCTGTGGAAGATGCGCAGGAAGGCATCTGGCTGGCAAATCTCTTCCCAGAAATAGGCGACGGGGTATTCACCGTCGTCTCGGGGCGGGTTGCCGCCTTTGCCGTCATGGCCACGATTAAAGGGCAAGAAGTAGGTGTTTTCCCCCGCCAATTTCGTCGCCATCCAAATTTCGCTATCAGACATCGCGAAATGCACGATGGCACCGCGTTTAAACGTCAGCAGCGGGTGTTTGCGGCCGGTGGCGGGGTCCTCTGGCAGTCGGTCGCGCTTGTATTGCTCGCGCGCGCTTTCGGCGGATTGGGTGAAGTCGGTTTTGAGCTCGACCGTGGCCACAGGCAGCCCGTTGATGAAGAGGCCCAGATCGATCGCCAGTTCGCGGCCGGGGTGGTACTTCAGCTGAGGCACCACGCGCAGCCGGTTGGCCGCGTATCGTGCTATGATCGTCTCGTTGCGCTGATCTTCGGGCGCTGCCTCGGACATGTCGATCTGTCCGCAGCCCGCGATGGAGAAGCCACGGCGCAGAACCTGGATGGTGCCCTGTTTCGCCAAGGCGGCGTCGAGGCGGGAGAGGAGCGTTTCACGGGCGCGCTCGCCGTTCAGGGCGACGAGCTTATCCCATTTCGGCCCTTGGGTCTCTTGAATCCAGGCTTCCAGATCCTCGGTGTAGACGGCGGTGTCCTGGTCAAAGCCTTTGGTGTCGCCGAGCAGCCAGCCCTGTTCCGTCAGCTTTTTGACGATATAGGCTTCAAGGTGTTTTTCGTGGTGTAAATCGCTCATGCTGCGGCCCTCACATCAATCTTACCGGTCACCGCCGCTGTAATGAGCGCCGCGCGTTTTTCTTTCAAAAGCGCGATGGAGCGCTCGGTCTTTTCAATTAGGCCTTCGATGCGCGCTGTTTCGCGGTCGATATGGCCGAGGATTTCATACTGTTCCGATAGTGGGGGCAGGCAAACGCGGATATCGCGGAAGTACTCCCAATAAAGCCGCATGCGAAAATCGGCGATCCCTCTGGAGTATCTGCGAATTTCTTCGGTAGCGCTTTTTGTATGCAATAGGTGCTCCAAAAACTTGGTTCTGAATTCAGCAATAGGTCGCGCGACAACATAGGCAGGACTGACCAATCCAGACACAGCCACGGCACCAAATGCGCCTTGCCACGCGCGCATCATCTTATAGACAAGGTCGCCTGGTTCAACACCTTGATATTTCGTGCGATCTTCGCTCAACGCGACTTTGCGGTCGCGTTCTTCATCCGACAGCTCGCCATCTGACACGCCATTATGGATCGATACGGAAAGCACCGGCAAATCCGGGTCTGGCTTTCGGAAAGCTTCGCGGAACAGCGTCGCGATACGAGGCGTATCCCAATGCGCTGGAATGTCGCCAACCCATTCCACACCCGAGGGTTTCATCGCAGCGTTTCGGTCGATGCCCTTGGTAACGGCGTGGTCGATGACGGCCGCGCGCTTTTCCTTGAGCAGAGCGATGAAGCGCGTCTTTCTCTCGATCAACCCATCAATCCGTCCGGTCTCCCGGCTTAGGTGTTCGACAATGTCTGCCTGCTCTTCAAGCGGAGGAAACACCAGGGGCAAGTGGCGCATGTCGTCGTACTTTAGCGATTGGCGCATACCACCACCCATGGCATAGAAAACCTTCTGAAGATCGTATGAACGCATCAAATAGGCCATGTATTCGGGCAGTATCCCGACCGAGGAAACTGCTAGGTACGCCGAAGTAATTATTCCTTTCTCACGACTAATGGCTGAGCGCAGACTGCGCTTGTCATTCTGCAAATCAGTCAAACGGAAGACCAGTTCGTCGGGTTCCACGATTTGGTAGGTCTCGTAAGATTCAGGGAGCAAGCCATCGCTGGTGTCCATGCTTTTTCGGACGATGTTGCCGTAACTCAGTGAAAGCAGGTTGTCGCTTTTCATGCCCGTGTTTTTGCGCTTGCGCTCGATGGTGTGAGCAAAGAAGGGCGCTTCAATCCAATGCTCTGGGATCGCTTCGATCCACTTTGCTTTGCGGGTGGGTTTGGTTGCGGGCAAAGTCATTCCGTCACCTCAGCCAAGACTTCGGCGATGGACGCCTCAATGGCCTTCAGCTCTGCATCGATCTCGTCCAGATCGCGCGGCGGCACGTATTCATAGAAATAGCGGTTGAAGTTGATCTCATAGCCGACAATCCCGATGCCCCCATCGGTTTCGTCCACGTAGGTCTCGTCAATATAGGCGTCATGGGCGTGGGGCGTGACCTCGGTCGCGAGGTAGTCATGGATATCGGTGCCCATGGGCACGTTCTCGTAGTCCGTCAGATCATCGTCGGGGATCAGGTTGCCCTTCTTGTCCTTGACCGGGGCCAGATCTTCGTCCCGCACGCCAAAGGCCTTTTGAAACGCCTTGATCAGCGCCGCGTCGGCTTTGCCGAGGCTCGTGTCCTTTTTCGCTGCCGCCTTGGCAAATTTGTCGATCCAGTGCCAGTCATGATCGGTGCCCGCATGCTCTGCCAACACCTCCCGCCAGCCTTGCCGCTGATTATTGGTGCGCTTCTCCCAAGCCTTGTGTTAGGCCAGCGCCTCGAACCCCGCATCTGACACAACGATCTTGTGGCGCAGTGGGCGCAGCACCTTGATGCGGCGATAACCAAAGTCTTGCGCGTCAAGGATGAGGCTTTTCTTGGTCGGCTCGAAGTCGGCATAGAGCTGCACGATATCGCGGATTTGGTCCTCGCCGATCTTGCGCCGCTTGTTGCCCTCGCTCTTGCGGAGCGGTTCATACATCTCGGTCGCGTCGATCAGTTGAACCTTGCCGCGCCGGTTAGTGGGCTTGCGGTTGGACAGAACCCAGATGTAGGTGCCAATGCCCGTGCGGAAGAAGGGTAATCTCCCCCTTTTTAACGGGGTGCCTGCGTAGAATTCACGCGGCCATTTTCAGTTTCATGGCGGGGGTGATACCGCCAATGCCCATGTTCGGGCGGTCGTTGTTGTAAGTCCAGAGCCATTG
>JALUWJ010000226.1 GCA_027019605.1 Henriciella sp.
GCCCCGAGAATAGGGGTAGGGACCGCAGAAAGAGGTAAGAGATGAAGACGTCAGTCTCCAATTCTGTTTGTTATGCGCTATTAGGCGCGAGTATCTTCGCCATTGCTGCTGCTGGAAACGCGAACGCCGATCGAAATGGCGCGCCGATTCGTTATGCGCAGGCGGGATCGTCATCGACCCCAGTTCAAATGGTGCAGTCGCAGGCCGCGCCGCGTTCTGTCGCTGTGAACAGCCAGCAGCGCGTCGAATTTCGTTATCCGAATCAGCCAGATAATTTCTTTGCGGCTCAAAACCCTGCCGCACAACTGACGCCGGCACAGGCGCCCGTCACAGGGCAGAGTTTTGGCGCGTCCAAACCAGCCTTTGATTCGCCGATCACCTTTTCGCCGGTTGAGTCCGCGGTTTCGACAGCGTCTGCGGTTCCAGCAGCCGTGCCGAAACCAAATCCAGTTTCGGTGCTCGCGGGCGGTGTTTCAGCCGCAAATGTCGCGGCGGACGTTGTGAAAGCACCAATGAAGCCGATTCGAATCGCGTCTTTGCAAACCCAGGCAGCGACCAGCACTGGCAAACCCCTGACATTGAGCCGTGTGCGCGCCAATCGCGACGCCGCGATCACACAAGAAACCGGTCTTGCAAGCGTTTATGCCGATGGCTTCAATGGCAAGCCTACCGCCAATGGCGAGATTTTTGACGAAACCGCCATGACAGCGGCGCATCCAAGCTTGCCCCTGCCGAGCCTCGTTCAGGTTGTGAACGAGGATAATGGCCGGGAAATTGTCGTACGTGTGAATGATCGCGGACCGTTTGACGGAAAGCGAATTATGGAATTGTCGCCGCGTGCGGGAAGTGTGCTGGGTTTGACCAAAGGCAGCTCGGCGCGTGTGAAGCTGAACTATCTTGGGCCAGCGCCGGTGCAAACCAATAATTATGCGTCGAAAGCGGTACAGGACGACGTAATGCCGCCGGTTGAGGTGGCGCAGCCTTCTTATCCATTGCCGTCTGTTCAAACGCCGCCGGTTGTGGACGCCTCATTGCCAAGCGAGACGCTTCCAGCCCCGACAGGTGGATTCTTCATTCAAGCAGGAGCGTTTGCCGATATTGCGAATGCTCAGCAGCTCACGTTCGCCTTCGATCGCACCATGGATGTGAAGATCGAAGAGGCGCGCGTGAATGGCGGGGACTATTTCCGCGTCCTGATTGGACCATTCGCGACCATGGACGCCGCAGAGGTTCAGCGGGCGGCTTTGGCGCGGGCCGGAATTGCCGATGGGTTCCTGACTCGCCGCTGAGCGCATTACCGCAACAAAGATTGACCTTCGTCACGAACTGGCCCTTTTTCCTCGGCAGGAAAAAGGGCTAAATTTTTGCTCGAAAGGACTCCGATTATGCAAGTATTGCGCAGCGCAGCTCTGATCATTCTAATGGCGGTTTTACCAGCCTGGGCGCAGGCGCAAATTCTTGAAACGGATGCCGAGTATGCGGTCATCCTGGATCACGATACAGGTGAGATCCTGTGGTCGAAGGATGGGGAAGTGCCGATGGTACCTGCCTCGATGACCAAAATGATGACGGCGTACTTTGTGTTTGACCTCATCAATGATGGCGAGATCACCTTGGACACGCAAATGACGGTTAGCGATGATGCCTGGCGACGCGGCGGCTTTCCATCTGGCACTTCGACCATGGGACTGCGGCCGAAAGAGCGTCCGACAGTGCGGGAACTGCTTCAGGGCATGATCGTCATGTCGGGCAATGATGCTTGCATCGTGCTGGCCGAAGGGATTGCCGGATCCGAAGAAGCGTTTGCCCGCCAAATGACGGAGCGCGCGCAGGAACTCGGCCTAACCAGTGCGAATTTCGTCAACACAACTTGCCTCGAAGGGGACGGGCATGTCGTGTCGGCGGCCGACCTGGCGCGTCTCGCGAAGCTGATCATCGATGACTATCCAGAATATTATGCGTGGTACAGCCAGCCCGAATACACTTGGGGCGCCTATACGCAGGCCAATCGCAATCCGTTGCTCGGAACTATGGAAGGGGCCGACGGCCTGAAAACCGGACACTTGGACATCGCAGGATACGGACTTACAGCGTCAGCCATACGTGACGGTGTGCGACGGACGATTGTGATCAACGGACTGCCCAGCAAACAAGCGCGCGCCCAAGAAGCTGAACGACTGATGCGAATGGCGTTTAGCGCGTTCGAAACCCGCACGATTGAAGCTGACGACAAGCGCCTGGCAGAGCTTGACGTCTGGATGGGTGAAGCTCGCAGTGTGGGGGTGAAGCTTGCCAGTCCGATGAGCATCACCGCACACCGGCGTGCGTTCGCAAAAGGCAAATCCGAAATCGTCTATGATAGCTTGATCCAGGCGCCGGTCTCAGCAGGCGATGAGATTGCCACCCTGGTGGTGACGATCGAAGGCAAAGACCCGATCGAATTGCCGCTCGTTGCGACAGAAGACGTGGCGCGACTTGGCTTTATCGGCCGCTCGATTGAGGGCTTGAGCCGAATGCTCGAAGGCGGAGCGTAAGTCTTTGGCGGGGTATGGGCGCTTCATCACACTGGAAGGCGGAGAGGGGACAGGGAAGTCGACCCTGATCTCTGGACTGTCTGAAACGCTGCAACAGCGCGGTAAAACCGTGATTGTGACGCGCGAACCTGGTGGGACCAAACTCGCCGAGGAGGTACGCACGCTGGCGCTCAACCCGCCCGCCGGCGAAACCTGGTCGCCGCTGTCGCATACTTTGCTGATGAATACGTCTCGAGATGATCATCTGAACAAGCTTATCCGCCCCGCCTTGCAGCGAGGAGACTGGGTCTTGTGTGATCGTTTCGCGGACTCAACGCGGGCCTATCAGCAGGTCGATGGGCAGGATTTGCAGACGTTGCTTAAAATAGAACAGGCTGTCGTCGGCGAGACACGGCCTGATTTGACCTTGATGCTCGATGGCGCGCCAGAGGATCTGGCAGAGCGGCGCCGTGCGCGAGGCACACAGGATGTGTTCGAGCAAAAAGATCTCGATTTTCACGCCAGAATTCGCGCTGCTTTTCTGGAGATCGCGGACCAAGAACCAGAGCGCTGCGCCGTCATTGATGCTGTGCAAACGCCGGAGCAGGTGTTGAACGCTGCTCTAGCCGAGATTGATGCTCGATTGGGGCGCTCATGAGCGCCGCCTTTCCGCTCCATGGTCATCGCGCGCAAGAGGACCGGTTTCTTGCCGCGCGCGCGTCGGGCCGATTGCACCATGGTTGGATCTTCCAGGGACCATCAGGCATCGGTAAATCGATTTTTGCGCGCCGGATTGCCGGTTTGATGTTGGGAGCATCCGCGCCCGATGCCAGCGCGGATGACAAGACGATGCAATTGGTCTTGTCCGGCGGACATCCAGACCTGAAATGGGTTGAGCGCGGCCTGAATGATAAGGGCAAACTGCGCCAGGACATTACCGTTGAGCAGATCCGTGAGCTCAATCAGTTTTTCACCCTGCGGCCAGCCATGGCAGGCTGGCGGATCGGCGTCATCGATGCGCTCGATGAAATGAACGTGTCCGGGATGAACGCGCTTCTCAAAACCCTTGAGGAGCCGCCGAACAATGCGCTGCTTATCCTGATCTCACATTCAACCCAGCCTATTTTGCCGACCATCCGGTCAAGATGCCAGGTCTTGCGGCTTTACCCGCTCTCCGAAGAGAATACGAAAGCGGTCTTGAGCGCGCATGAGGGCAACCCGGATTTGGCGATGGATCTCGCGCCGGGGCGTCCCGGCTATGGCTTAGAGCTCTCCCAGACGGCAGGCGCTAAGGCCGTTCAGTCAGCCCGTGCTTTGCTTCGAAACGTTCGCAAGCCAACCGGAGGGGTTGTGTCTGCTGCGCTGACCTCTGTGCTCGTCGATGAGGGCTCTTTAAACGCGTTTTCCGACACTTTGCTAAGCTGGGTAGCCGAGAAGGCCGACACCGACCCAGAGCTTAGCCAAACTTGGTTGAAGATGCATCAGGTGCGCGCCACGGCAGATGAACTCAATCTCACGCCTCTGCAGACCGCGACAAAGCTGTTTTCCGTCTTGCAAGATGGTGTGAAGGCTGTAAGCGCCTGAGCCCATGTTTGATACCCATGTAAACCTACACGCCGACGCTTACGCGGAAGATCTGGATGAAGTCTTGTCGCGCGCGCGGGAGGCGGGCGTCACGCGTATGCTCGCCATTTGCGAGCGCTTGGACAGTTTTCCGCGGGTCAACGAAATCGCGCGGGCCAATGATGATATTTGGTGCAGTGTTGGGACGCATCCACACCACGCAAAAGACTTTACCGACACCAAAGCTGAAGACCTGATCTCGGCGGCCGCGGATAAACTCGTCGTTGCGATCGGTGAAACTGGGATGGATCTACATTATGGATACAGCCCGCAAGATCAGCAGGAGGCGAGTTTCCGCACCCATATCACGGCGTCTCGCGAGACTGGTCTTCCGCTCATCGTGCATACGCGCGAAGCCGACGATCTGACCGCCAATATTTTGGAAGATGAGACCAAGCGCGGAGCCTTTCCAATTCTTCTCCACTGCTACACAGGCGGTCCGGATCTTTGCCAACGAGGTTTGGACTTAGGTGCTTACGTCTCGGTCTCGGGCATTCTTTCGTTCAAAAGTGCGAAAGAAGTTCGCGCCGTAATCAAAGATGTTCCATTGGACCGGGTCATCCTTGAGACCGACTGTCCGTATCTGACGCCGATGCCCTATCGAGGGCGGCGGAATGAGCCAGCCTATTTGCCATATGTCGCTGACGCCTTGGCAGACCTGCATGGCCTCACACGTGAAGAAATTGGCAGCCAGTGCGAAGCCAACGCCCTTCGCTTGTTCGCGCGCGTGTCATGAGCGGGCGGCGGTTCAAGCTGACACTTCTGGGGACCGGGTCATCTGGCGGCGTTCCGCGCGTTGGCGGCGATTGGGGCGCTTGCGATCCGAGCGAGCCCAAGAACCGGCGCACCCGTTGCTCAGCGCTCGTAGAAGTCTGGGAAGAGTCGGCGCCTGAGAACATCACGACTATCCTGATTGATACCTCGCCTGATATGCGCGAGCAGCTCTTAGAAGCTGAGGTTACACGCCTGGACGGTGTTGTTTTTACGCATGATCACGCCGATCAAACGCACGGCATAGATGATGTGAGAGCCCTGGCGATCCGCAACCGCGCCCAGGTCAAAGCCTACATGGACGTCCCGACCTCGCGCACACTGATGCCGAAATTTAATTATGTCTTTAATGGCGAAAACGGATATCCGGCCATTTACGACGTTCAGCCGTTTCTGACGCCGTATCAGCCGTTTCAGATTAACGGGCCGGGCGGGCAAGTTGAGTTGCTGCCCCTCGATCAAAAGCATGGCTACATTCGATCGCTTGGATTCCGGATTGGCGACATCGCGTACTGCAATGACCTGAACGGGTTTCCGGAGGAAACATTGCGCGCTCTGGAAGGTCTGGATGTGCTGGTTGTGGATGCGCTTCGCTATACCCCGCACCCATCACATGCCCACTTAGAGCAAACCCTGGAATGGATTGAAAAGCTCCGACCTCGGATGTCTGTCTTAACCAATTTGCACATTGATTTAGACTACAAAACTTTGAGCAGAGAGCTGCCAGACGGTGTAATTCCGGGTTTCGACGGCTGGGCCTACGAAGCCGAGATTTAGGCGACTTCCGTTAGAGAGCGGACCATTGTGTTGACCGCGCCATAATCAGTTTTTCCGGTTCCGAGCACAGGCACTTCGTCAACGTGGAAGACTTTGCGCGGCACGGACAGTTCTGACACGCCATGCGACTGACACCAGGCCAAGAGCGCGCTTCGGTCCGCCTCTTTTGAGGTTGTCAGCAGGACGACTTGCTCGCCTTTACGAGGGTCTGGGATCGCTGCAGCGGCATGCATATCATCTGGCCAAATTGCGCTGGCGCAGTTCTCGACAACCGCCAGCGACACCATTTCGCCGCCAATTTTGGCGAACCGCTTCACGCGGCCCATTATGCGGATGCACTCATCCTCATCGACTACGCAAATGTCGCCCGTGTCATGCCAGCCGTCCTGAGGCGGTTCGATCACGCCTGGGGCCGAAGAGCGCATATAGCCCATCATAATGTTCGGGCCGCGAATGCGAAGTTTGCCGCCTTCTTCGATGCCTTCCACTGGAACAAGCTCATATTCCATGTCCGACATTAGGCGTCCCACCGTGCCCGGCTTGTTGAATTCCATCTGGTTGGCGGCGACCACAGGTGCGGCTTCTGTCGCGCCATACCCTTCGAGGATTTCGATATTGAATTTCTTCCGAACAAAGGCGCGCGTTTCATCGCGCACGCGCTCCGCGCCGCATACGGCCAACCGGACTGAGTCCATGGCGCCTTCTTTGGCGACGCGGGTGTACTGTCCAATGAACGTATCGGTCGCGAGGAGGATGGTGGCCCCGGTTTCCTCGATGCGTCCGGCGATTTCTCGCGGCTGAAGCGGGCTCGGATGGAACACGGCTTTGACCCCCGCGATCAACGGCAGGATTGCCCCAACTGTGAGCCCGAAACAGTGGAATGTCGGCAGCGGATTGAAGACGATATCAGTCTTCGGATCGAGACCGATATGTGCGCGAACCTGCTCAACATTCGCGACAATATTGTGGTGTGAAAGAACGACGCCTTTTGGTTCGCCCTCCGTGCCAGAGGTGAAGAGAACGACGCCGGGCTTGGTGTGGCTTTTCTTGCTGTGGAATAGGCCAGGCATGATCGGCCCGAGACCGCCAGCGACTTTGTCCATGAGCCCGAGGCTCTCGCGGACGTCTTCCAGGTAAATGAACTCTGCTGTATCGCTCAGCTCTTCGATCAGTGTTTCGAGCCCGCCAAGCTCTACGAATTTATGCGCAGTGACGATTTTGGTGATCTTGCCGGCTTTCATCGCAGATTTTATGTTCGCTGAGCCTGCTGTGAAGTTCAGCATGGCGGGTAAGCGGCCAGAGGCCTGCACCGCGCAAAACGCAATTACCGCACCAGCGCCGGTTGGCAGCATGATCCCAACGGCTTCGTCTTTCTTGAACTTTTTGCCCAAGGCCGATCCAAGCGCGAATGATCCGCGCAAGATCGTCTTGTAGTCGACCTCGGTGCCATCGCCATCAACGATCGCGACAGTCTTTCCGCCAAACTGTTTCGAGGCTCGAATAATGGCTGAGAAAATGTCTGTCTTAGCGCGGTTCGCACGCCATTCAAGCGGAGCAGGGATTGCGTTTGCGGTCATGGTCTTGCCCTGTGTGGACTCTTAACGGTTTGCAACAAAGTGTCACAGTCAGTGAACAGCGCAAGACTTTTTGCTCACATTCGTCGCAAAGGGCAGGGGAGCTATGCTGCCACGCAGCTTGCAGTTTTCCGCGATCCACTCCATTTATGGCGCATGGCAACGCTCATAGATAACAAGCCGCAGTTTAGACATCCGGAAAAGCGAAATCGTCCGGATACCCCGCTCTTGCGCAAACCTGATTGGATTCGCGTAAAAGCGCCGACGTCTAAAGGCTATGCGGAAACCCGCGAGATCGTGAAGTCAAAAGGGCTCGTCACGGTGTGTGAGGAGGCCGGCTGTCCAAATATTGGGGAATGCTGGGACAAGAAGCACGCGACCATGATGATCATGGGTGACACGTGTACGCGTGCTTGCTCATTCTGCAATGTCATCACCGGAAAGCCCGCGCCTCTGGAAGAAGATGAGCCGAAGCGTGTTGCGCAAGCTGTTGCCGAAATGGGGCTTCAGCACGTTGTGATCACTTCGGTGGATCGTGACGATCTTGAAGATGGCGGCGCGATGCACTTTGTGCACACGATTAATGCGATCCGCGAGGCGTCTCCGACCACGACAATTGAAATTCTCACGCCCGACTTCCT
>JALUWJ010000227.1 GCA_027019605.1 Henriciella sp.
CTCCGTGACCTGCGCCACAGCCTCGCGCTTGAACTCTTCTGTATATCTAATCCGTCCTGACATGGACCATAACTCCTTGCTTCCAGTTTTACCTTGCAAGGCGTCTACCGTTCTAGGGGCACATCAATGTGCGGAGCTGGATTTGTTGCGAGATGATCGTGTTCAGGCGCATGTGGGCTGGCTACTGATGCGCGGCGCCAGATGCAAGACTTTTCACGTGTCGGAGGCTCAAAAAAAATTGCGCCTTGGTCGACTGCGTTAAACGACCAAGGCGCACCTATTGATTACGTGAGTACTAGGGGACGTTAGTATTTGCAACCAATAGGAAGTTAAGAGCTATTCAAATGCACGAGAACTTCTAGAAGCCCCCGTACAGGATTTGTATATGCGATCATCTGGGGTGGATCATTACCCTAGCGTCTCAATTTTCGGGGTTGGTGACTTTCTTTGTAAATGGGTCGTAAATTTATATACTTATGAATTCTCGAAGTTTGAGACGTCAGGAGAATTCCATCTGCGGCGAACGCGCGTAACAAGATGGCATGCAAGATGTTCTAAACCCGATTTCGCAGACCTTTGATGTTCCCGCGCACTGGCGGCTTGAGCCGGTTCGGCAAGATGTGTGGGCGGCGATCTGGTCCCCCGTTCATGATATTCGCATTCAGCATCCAAAATCGTTTGACCGAACGAATTTTGCGCAAGGAATTGCGCGCGGAGATTTTGCTGGGATCCGATACGCCACAGGCTGGCAACTGAACCAACATTCCAATCACAAACTGTCGGCGCGATTGGGGGTGGTTTCGATTTCGCGAGTTCATGCGGGTTATTCAACCATGGATTTTGAACTCAAGAGTTTCGTCCTGCGGCCTGGACAGATCCTGATCAACGATCATCTGCAAAACTATCGCGGCAGTCAGCATGAGGCGATTGGTGAAACGATCTATATCCCGCGGGCGCTGCTGGGCTTACCAGAAGTCTCCGCAACCGGCCCAATCATCGTCGACGAAGACTCCATTCTCGGAGAGACGCTCGGGCAAGAGATGACTCGATTCTTCGATTCGCCCGCGAATTCTGAGTTTGATGGCGATGCACTCTTGCACGCCACCACCTCGATTATCGTCCAAAATCGCCATCCCGTATCTGAGCGGGCAGGGTGGTGGCGCGCCAGAAATGAGATCATTCGGAAATACATTGAATCAAATCTCGGCGACCAAACCCTCTTGCCGTCAAAGATCTGCAACGTCTTCAATCTGTCGCGGGCAACCCTTTACCGGATGTTTGAAGCCGATGGTGGGGTTCGGCGTTATATCCAGGATCGCCGGCTACACGTGGCAATCTGGGATTTGGCCGATGGTGGAATCAAGCGCGGACGGCTGACCCATGTCGCAGAGAAGTGGGGCTTTTCCTCTAATGCCAATTTCAACCGCGCTGTGAAGCAGGCTTTCTCCATGCCGCCCGGCGCGCTGTTCGCGGAAGGGGCTTATGTTCCGCCAGCGCGGTTCAGCTCAATGCGCGAAGCATTCCCGACATTCGATTGGTTTGTCAGGCTCTCTGAGCACGCATCTTTGCGCCGTCTTCGCCAGTAACTCGCGCGCGAAACAGAGCCGTTTTCTCTGCTTTGGTTATTCGTTTCGAAAACGAATAGACACACTCAGACAATCAACTTGAGACGCTCGGATAATGACTAATCCAGGCATCTCAACTTTTGATTGTATTTGTGGGGGGCTCGAGCGCTCGAGCCAGGACAAATCATTTTTGGCTTCGAGGTCTCAAATGCATTGGGAACCTAAGCATGAAAGCCAAACTGATCTGCAGAACCGCGATCGGCCTCTTTGTTGCGTCATCCGTCCTTCCATCCGCAACAGCGCAGAATTGCGAAACAGAGTTTTTGATCGAAGCGTTCACCAAAACGGAGACACTTCGCAACGGGCACGGCCTTATGTCGGACGAGTCTGAACATCCCTGTTGGGCGTCGCAATTTTCACGGGAGCGTCTAGGGGCGCAGCTGCCAGAGCCAATTCCTATGAGCGTCTATTACGAGCCTGAAGTTGAAGCGCTCAAATTGGTAACCACGCCAGTGACATCCGCCGCGCCTCTGTTCAGCGTGGTTCAACTCGGACACCTAGCGGTTGCAAGTCGCGAGCAAGCGATTGCGATCGGGTATGAAGCGCGAGCCGAAGAGGCGGCCACAATCGCAATCGGGCCAAATGCGAACACGATACCGATTGAATCGCTCGCGATTGGGAGCCGGGCTAAGGTTGAGGCTGGCGCGCTTAGCAGTTTGGCGCTGGGTACAAACGCCAACGTCGCAAATGGGGCGCGGCAATCCATGGTGCTCGGAGCGTATAGTTTTGTCGGGTGGCCCCGCGGGCTTGCGATCGGTTATCGCGCGCGCTCAGAGGCGCTCGGCGCAGTCGCTTTGGGGGCGTTCTCGTTTGCAGACGAGCCTGATACTGTTTCTATCGGCCGCGCAGATAATCCCAGCACATCCTATGACGAAACGCTTCTTCGCCGGCTCTCCAATCTTGATGATGGGATCGCCGATACAGACGCGGTCAATTACAGGCAGCTCAAATTGGCGCTGGATGGGTTGGGCCTGGGATTTGATTATCTTGAGATCAATGCGTCGGGACCAAACGCGCAGGCGAGGGCGCCGAATTCGATGGCCTTTGGTCCGAGCGCATTTGCTGGCGCCGGCGGATCGATTGCCTTTGGCGCCGGGGCCAAGTCGCTCTTTGTCGATTCTTATGCCTTCGGCGCAAACACCCAAACGACGCGCAATTCCCAATTCATGTTCGGAACCCGGCTTTCAAATTATAGCATGCCAGGATTGGTGAATCCGCGGTCTCGTATGTTGCAGGAAGGTCCGCTGCAGCTGATGACGGTTGATGAGAACGGAACACTGGCAGGCGATGGCGGGGCGACTGTTTCAAACCTCCAACTCAGCATCGCTGCTCAGGAAGAGGGAATAAATCACCTCAATCAGCAAGTGACGGATCTCGAAATGGAGGTATCGACTCATACATCCGCGATCAAAAGGCATGAGGTTTTGATCGAGGAAAACACTGCGGCGATCCATCGGAACGAGGTTTCGATTGATGAGAATGCGGCCACCATAAATCGGCACGAGTCTGCGATTGACGAGAACAAGGCGGCGATCAATGAGAACGCGGCCGCCATAAACCGCAACGAGACGTCGATACAAACCAATCGATCCGCGATTGAAAACAACACCGCCGATCTTCAGCGCCTGGAGAAGCAGGCGGCTGATGGTGTTGAGCGATTCGAAACGATTGAATCAAATGTGGCGACGCACGAGACGCGAATGGATGGTATCGACGAGACCCTGGTGATCCATGACGATCGGATGACCGAAACGGCGGCAGAGCTGGAGACGGTGAAATCCGTCGCACACGAGAACCAGGCGCGCATTGCCCGCAATCAATCTGATCTCGCGGCGCAGAGTGAGGCCGTGTCTTTGCTGCAAACGGAGTTCGAGCAGCTCGGGTTGAGCGTTTACGCTCTGGCCGAAACCGCCGCCCATCAATCGCGGCAAATCGAAACTAATAAAAGCGGCGTCGCGATTGCCAATGCGCTGGCCGGATCGTCCTGGTTGCAAGCGAACGAGACGACATCTTTGACGCTAAATGCCGGATACTTCGACGGCAGTTCAGCGCTGGCCGTGTCAGGCACGCGGCGGTTGCACAATCACTGGTCTGCGAACTTTGCAGTCGGGACAGATACAGCGCGCGGCGAGATCGGCGCGCGTGCAGGTCTGCGTTTAGGGTGGTAGGCGCTTAAAACGCGATTTCGACGCCCGCGAGTTCCGGGAGCTGCATGATGATTACCAGGTCACGCAGCTCTTGCCGGGCGGCCACATGGCTCATCGTGAAGGAGACATTCGAACCGCTCTCAGTCAGATCTAGAAGCGTCAGGCCAGCGGGGAAAAGCTCGCGATAGATGACGCGCTCTGACAGACCAGGCGCCAATCTAAAGCCAATCCGCTTGGAGAGGTTTGAGAGTGCTTCACCGACTTTTTGTTTGTTGCGCGCTTCGAGCGGCGACACGCGGTTTCGCATCACCACCCAATCAATCGGCTGGCGTGATGTGCGCGCTTTATTCTTGCGGCACTGCCATACCATTTCGGAGTAAAAGCTTGGGCGCAGCACTTCCAGCGTTTGCGGGTTCACATCGCCGAGCAGATCGAAGTCGACGAAGGAATCATTTAGCGGCGTGATCAGCGAGTCAGCTGCCATGTGGGCAATGCGAGACAAGTAAGTGTCGCCGCCTGGCGCATCGACAATTACCACTTCGCAAACCGCTTTGAGGCGCTCGAGCGACGTGTGGAACCGTTCGGTTTCTTCTTTTTCGGCGATATCCAGGTCGCGCTCAGAGCTCGCATCCACGCGAATAATCTCGGGCATCGGCAATTGTGCGCCCGTCGACTGCATCCAGCGCATCCGGTTTTCAAGATAACGGGTTAGCGTGCGTTGACGGACATCAAGGTCGATCACGCCGACTTTGCTGCCCATACGCATCAACGCGATTGCCAGGTGAATCGAGACCGTCGATTTGCCTGCGCCGCCTTTTTCGTTGCCAACAACGATAACCCGGCACTGTTTCTGTGCCGGGGTCGAAAGCGTTAGCGTGTCCGCGCCGTCGCGGGGAGGTTGATATCCATCGGCCATGTCGGCAGCGGATCTCCTTTAGGTCATCAGGCAGCGTGTTGCTGGGCTTGGGCAGCGAGTTCGTCTTCGAAGCTCGGTGCGTCGTCGAAAAGAAAGACTTGGTCTCCGCCAGAAATTTCTTCTTGCGCAGGAATGTTGGGTGCCATTGGTTCGCCGTCGAACAGCATCTCATCATGGTGGGTGATGGCGCAGGGGGCGAGGGTCATCGCTTCGACCGGGAACGGGGTCTCGCCATGGATCAGCGAAAGCGTTTCGCGAAGGTCTGACAAATTGTCGGCGATGGCATTCATATCGTTCGAGAGTTTTGTGCGAACGGATTCAAACGCAGTGTCGGATTCAAACAACCAGGAGTCGTTTTCTGGTTGGATCTGATCAAGATCTGGCTCAAGGCTGAACTTCGGCGTGGCGGGCCGCGTCTGCCTTGTGTAGAGGGTTGCACAAGCTGCGGTGAGCAGCGCTTTAAGGCGGGGAAGGATGTGCTTTCTCATGCGTTAAAGAATCTACGCAAAAGGTTAATGAGGCGTTTACAAATTCTCGTGAGGCGCGAATGTAATGATTAAATCTCCGATCAAAATCCGAACCCTTTCTGAGCTCCGCGCCGTGCTCAAAGATCACCGTATGGCTGGGCGTTCGATCGGCTTTGTTCCGACCATGGGCGCCTTGCATGATGGGCACTTGTCTTTGGTGAAAATCGCCAATCAGAAGTCTGACGTGACCGTGGTCAGCATCTTTGTAAACCCGACCCAGTTTGCGCCCGGAGAAGACCTCGACACATATCCGCGCACCGAAGACGCCGATATCGCCCTGCTTACAGAGGTCGGCACGGACATCGTCTACCTTCCAAGCGTCGAAGAGATGTATCCGGATGGGTCGAAAACCGATGTGCGCGTCGCCGATATGTCTGATCTGCTCGATGGCATATTCCGGCCGCACTTCTTTTATGGGGTCGCGACAGTCGTGGCGCGTTTGTTCGTCCACGTTCAGCCGGATGTCGCGGTCTTCGGAGAGAAAGACTATCAACAGTTGCAAATCATTCGCCGCATGGTGCGTGACTTGGGCTTCCCGATCGAGATTGTTGGCGGGGAAACGTATCGCGATGCCGATGGTTTGGCGCAATCGTCCCGCAACGCCTACATGAACCCGGCCGAGCGTCAAAAAGCCAATACGATCAGTTCGGCATTGCACCGCGCCCGCACGCGCATCGCGGTTGGAACGCCGGTTGCGGAGGCTTTGCAGGAAGCCCGCGCGAGTATCGGCGCGGCTGGATTTGAGCGCCTGGATTATGTCAGCGCCGTCGACCCGGACATGCTTCAAGACTTGCCAGATGGCGCGCTGACACCTGGCCAAGTCGCGCGTATCTTGGCTGCTGCGTGGATGGGACCGACCCGCTTGATCGACAATATGGGCTTTGCGCGGACCTAGTCACAATTCGAAGAGTGCGCGACGGAAGGTCTTGTCCACTGTGGGGGAGTCTCACATGTAGTCTTTCGAACCTTCGGAGGACGCAATGCTAAAACTCACTCATCCACGAACTCTATTGGCCGCGGTCTCAAGCTTTGCGCTTGTCGGTTGTGCCACAGTCGAAGTGGAGACTGATCCCGTCGTTGCGGATGCACCGCCGGTTGTCGAAGAACCAACAATCATCGAAGCCGAAGCGCCGAGTGCTGCACCGACATTCTCAGCCGAAGGCATTGCCGCGCTTGAACAAGCCATGGGCCAATATGTTGCTGATGGGCGCCTGTACGGCATCCATACCCGCCTGGTTCATAAGGGCGAGGTGGTCAGCGATTTCAAAACCGGTTTGCGCGGGCTGGAGGCCCAGGCCCCGATTGAAGACGATACGATCTATCGCATCTATTCTATGACCAAACCGATCACCGGCGTGGCAATGATGATGCTCTATGAAGAGGGCAAATTCGAACTCGATGATCCGGTGACGAAATACGTCCCGGAGTTTGAGAACCTGAAAGTGCTCGCGGGTGTCAACGAAGATGGCTCACCAATCCTCGCCGATATGGAGCGTCCGCCGACGATGAGCGAGTTGATGTCGCACACGTCTGGCTTTGCCTATGGGCTCGGCGGGACGGACCCGGTTAATTCTGCATTTCGCGATCTGAAAGTGCTGGAGTCTCCAGACTTACAAACCTTTATCGACCGCACGGCGACGATCCCGCTTTTGTTTCAGCCTGGAGAGCACTGGTTCTACAGTGTCGGCATGGATATTCAGGGCCATATTATTGAGAAACTGTCTGGCCAGACCTTTGGCGATTTTCTTCAGACGCGCCTGTTTGATCCATTGGGTATGACAGATACCGGCTTCTATGTGCCGGACGAGGATTATGGGCGGTTCAGCGAAGTCTATGGCTTTGATCCCGAGTCCGGCGCACTTGTTCCAATCCCATTCCCGAGCGTGATGTTCCGCAAAGAAACGGTGGCTTTTGAGTCCGGCGGCGGCGGTCTCGTTTCGACAATGAATGATTATGGCCGTTTTTCTCAAATGCTGGTCAATCGCGGCGCGCTCGACGGCGTTCAGATTATCAAGCCTGAAACGCTCGACTTGATCACCACAAGCGTGATGCCGGAAGGCGCTTCTATGTCGACGCTGGGAATGAATGCCGGCGAGCAATATCCCGGCATCGGTATGGGCCTAACCTTCGGAACGATCGAAGACTCTGCTCTTGCCGAAACGAAAACGCCGTCCGGGTCGTATTTCTGGGGCGGGGCAGCAAGCACCTGGTTCTGGATCGATCCGGTGAATGAGCTCTATTTCATCGGCATGGTGCAGATTTTTGACAATAATAATCCGGGCGAGCCGTTAGAGCTGCGGGAAACGTCAAGCGAAGCTGTCTATGGCGCGCTGCACGGCGAATAGACGGACTATTCGGCGCCGTCCTGGTCTTCAGCCCAGGCCTCGACGGTGCCCTTTAGCTTCAGCGTCAATGGGTTACCTTTACGGTCAACCGCTTTACCGGCTGCGACTTTGACCCAGCCTTCCGAAATACAATACTCTTCGACATTGGTTTTGATCTCGCCATTGAAGCGGATCCCAACGCCGCGCAGCAGCAATTCTTCGTTATAGTAAGGGCTATTCGGATTGACCGAGAGACGGTCGGGCATTTGTTCAGACATGAGCGCGCTTTAAGCCGAACTCGCTCGACTATTCAAGCAAGTCTTGAAGTTTCGCTGGGGCAGCATGCCGCCATGACAT
>JALUWJ010000228.1 GCA_027019605.1 Henriciella sp.
TCCGCGAACAACACTGTAGCTGTAATGGTAGTAACCACCACCATTCGCGCAGGACCCCATCGAGATCACATAGCGCGGCTCTGGCATTTGGTCGTAAACCTTGCGCAGGGCTGGCGCCATTTTGTTGGTCAGCGTCCCAGCAACGATCATCACGTCAGACTGACGCGGCGACCCACGCGGCGCCATGCCAAACCGCTCAAGATCGTAGCGCGGGTTACCCGCCTGCATCATCTCAATCGCGCAGCAGGCGAGACCAAAGGTCATCCACATCAGTGAACCGGTGCGCGCCCAGGCAATCAGATCGTCCGCTTTGGCGGTGAAGAAGCCCTTATCAGCAAGCTCATCGGATAGACCCGCATAGAACGGATCATCCGGTCGAACGTCGAAGCCGCCCTCAATACCGGCGCGGCCACTGCTGAGGGCGTATGGTTTGAATTCCCCTGACATCTCTCGAGAACTCCTAGTGCCACTCGAGCGCGCCGCGGCGCCACTCGTAAATGAAGCCAATTGTCAGAACGCCGAGGAAGATCACCATGGACCAGAATCCGAAGACGCCGATCGCCCCTAGGCTCACCGCCCACGGGAACAAGAAAGCGACTTCGAGGTCGAAAATGATAAAGAGAATTGCAACCAAGTAGAAGCGAACATCAAATTTCATGCGCGCATCATCGAATGCATTAAACCCGCACTCATAAGCTGAGTTCTTTTCCGGATCAGGATTACTCGGCGCGAGGATTGCGTTGCCGATTATAAACAGTAGCGACATCGCCAATCCGATCCCGAGGAACAGAATGACCGGCATATAGTCTAATGCCAGGCGTTCAACTTCAGACATTTCGCGCACCTTCCCAGTGAGTGTGGCGGACAATTAATTGCGCCCGGATAAGACGGTTTTTCGACCAGCGCAATACAGACTCAGCGCTTTATCCTATCCTTTTTCAGCGGCATTTCTCCCCTCTGATCGTGCGACGAGGCGTCACGTCACTGAGAACGATTTGCAACTAAGAAAATGAGGCCTGATTTCACTGAGATTTGGCGCTGAAATGTTGGACTGAGCCTCGATGTTTGCAGTGAAGCCGTGGTGCAGCCGGATACGATTTCTGTCTCACATAATTGGTTGAGAACACTGCCCACTAAGAGACGAAACGCACCACCTTTCCTGCAAACCTCAACATCGAATCGCAAATTTCTAGCGACGCAGTTCGCGCGCTGCTACGCATCCCCCTCGTAAAGCAAGGTCAAACATACGGCGCATTACTATCGCGTCGATTTTTCAATGCGCGCACGCCTCCGGCTTCTCACCAATAGCAATCCGAGCCCCTTTCTCTACGCCAACTCTGAATACGCGACCAACGCCCCTTTACTCTACGAATCTATTTGCACAGCGAAGCAATAATCAACTCATGATTAATGCTTCGGCTCTTGCGGGATCTTTATATTATTTATTTACTATACTCTTCATTCTGATTACATGTTTTCTGCGATTAAAGTTTGAGACGCAGCGACAAGTGAGTTGTATCGACATCCCGCGCTCAAGCTCGCTACAATTGAGAAACATGAGCAACAAATATGGGCGCAGAACGCCTCGAGATCGGTTTTAGGGCGAATGAATGAAACCAAATGAGTATAGTCAGAAAAATCTCCGCATCCCAGTAATTGAAAGTATTCATACTGGTACAATTGAACTCTGGATGGACGCCTGCGCCTCGATTTTCGGGCTCGCGCCAATCGAACGTGAAGATGCAGAAAAAGACTATAGCGTGGCCGCCTGGCACGTTCATCCTGTCACCATCGTCAACTCAAAGTATAAAGGCATGGTGGCGCGTCATTCCCCCTGGCATGTCGAGGAGTCAGGCGGACAAATTCATGTACATCGCTACCGCTATGGACGCGCCTCGGTCGAAACCACCGGACTTCCCGTGTCTTGTGAAACCGACGCCATCACACTGCTTGATTATTCCCGCCCGTTTACATCGCTGCACACCGAAAATGATTGCGAAAGCTTCTTCGTCCCACATGAGGCGATCAATTACCGCCCCAGTGACGCCCTACATGCCCCCGTTTACGGGGCCAATTCCACCCTTGGCCGCCTTCTCGGGCGGGAGATGGATCACTTACTCAATAGCCTAAAGGCCGGCGCGACCACAATCCTGCAGGACGATATTCAAAGATTTCTGGGCTGCGTCGAGGTCGCGATGTCTCCCAATCGAGCCAGCACGAGCGCTCGTATGCGCGCCCGCAACAGCCTCAAGATCGCCGTCCAGCAATTTATTGAAGAGCGCTTGGACAAACCTGAGCTAAATGTCACACTGATCTTGGAGAATTTCGGCGTCTCCCGCGCCTCGCTCTATCGAATGTTCGAGCTTGAGGATGGCGTGCGCAATTATATTAGCAGCCGCCGACTATATCGCGCTGTCACCGAACTTGCAGACGCGCCGCTTGTACGCGGCAAAGTTCATGAAGTAGCTCAACGCTGGGGCTTCTCGACCGACTCAAACTTCAATCGCATGGTGAAAAGAGAATTCGGCGTCACGCCTGGCGGACTTTTTCAAATGCCGATCTCATCCCCCAAGCCATACAACTATTTCTCTTCGGTACACGAACTTATGAGCCGTGCGGCCCAAAGCGCTAAAACTATCGCTTAGGTCATGAGGCACGTCTGATCTGGAGAATCAGACCGTAATGGTGCGGATGGAGGGACTTGAACCCCCACGCCTCGCGGCGCCAGAACCTAAATCTGGTGCGTCTACCAATTTCGCCACATCCGCATCAGTAGAACGGGGCATTTAGCGGGCGAATTCGACCACCTCAACCCCTCCTCATGCATTTCTCTGCAAAAGGTCATACAGACAGCGTGGACACAATAGCTCCCCTGCCCTATAGAGCGCCGTTTCAGATCACAAAACGCCAATCATGGCGCGGGTTTCAGCTCAAATTTGCCAACCCGACCCGCAATAAGGAATGACCAGTATGGATAGCGTTGAGACCATTGATGGGTTGAGCCGCACTTATAAGGTAAGCGTCTCGAAGGCTGACCTGCAAAAGCGCTTTGATGAGCGAATTGAAGAAATTCGCCCGCAAATGAACCTGAAAGGCTTCCGCCCTGGTAAGGTTCCTGCGTCACACGTCAAAAAGATGTTTGGCAAAGACATTATGGGTGAAGTCGTTCAAGCGCTCGTCCAAGAAACCAGCCAAAAAACCATCGAGGACGCTGATGTGCGTCCAGCCGGTCAGCCGGAAATGAAGATGGAAAGCGACATGGAGAAAGTGCTCTCCGGTGACGAAGATCTCGCCTACGAGATGAATGTCGACGTGATGCCAGACTTCGAACCTGTCGATGTTAAGAAACTGACGATCAAACGTCCTGTCGCGGATGTGACGGACGAAGAGATTGACGGACGCCTCACTCAAATCGCCGAAGCAAATCCAAAGTTCGACAAGCGCGCGAAAACGGCAAAGGCTCGTAAAGACGACGCCGTTGTTATCGACTTCCTTGGCAAACTAGACGGCGAACCATTTGAAGGCGGCGCCGCTGAAGAGCACACATTGGTGCTTGGCTCCAACAGCTTCATCCCCGGTTTCGAAGATCAACTGATCGGCGTGAAGGCCGGTGAAGAAAAAGAAGTCAACGTCACTTTCCCTGAGAATTACCAGGCGCCAAACCTGGCCGGACAGGATGCTGTGTTTGAAGTTAAAGTGCACGAAGTTCGCGCACCGAAAACGCCAGACATTGATGACGATTTCGCCAAAGGCCTCGGCCTCGAAGATCTCGCCAAACTCAAAGAGCTCGTCACTGAGCAAATTCAGAATGAGTTTAGTGGTGCCTCTCGCTCAAAGGCGAAACGCAACTTGCTCGACATCCTGGACGAGAAGCATGACTTTGAACTGCCACCAAAAATGGTTGAGCAAGAGTTCACTCAAATCTGGCAACAGCTACAAGCTGAAATGGATGCCGGTCGTACTGCGGATGAAGACAAAGACAAATCTGAAGACGAACTGAAAGAAGAGTATCGCACGATCGCAGCTCGCCGCGTTCGCCTCGGACTGGTCCTGGCTGAAATCGGCCGCGTCGCTGAAATTCAGATTTCAGAGCAAGAAGTCCAGCAAGCCCTGATCAACGAGGCCCGCAACTTCCCAGGCCAAGAGCGTCAGGTGATTGAGTTCTTCCAGAAAGATCCAAACGCGATGGCTCAGCTGCGCGCTCCGATCTACGAAGAAAAAGTTGTCGACCACATTCTTGAGGTCGCAAAAGTCAAAGACGAGACCGTTTCGAAAGAAGACCTTTTGAAAGAAGACGACGAATAGAACGTCGCCGGTTCCCAAATCAAAAGCCCGCTCATTTGAGCGGGCTTTTTTTGTTTAAATTCTTATACTTACGGCGCACCGAACACACCCGTCGTGAGATCCAAGCCTCCGCCGCCCTCCCCATTTCCGGGCGGAACCGGTATTGGTTTGACGACAAAAGGATTCTTCGGATCCACAACAATATCAACGCTAACCCGTCGCCCCTCGACCGTTGTTTGCGCCTTGTACTCACCTGGTTCGACACTCTCGAAGCCATATTGGCCGAAGGTCGCTGAATGCACATTAATGGCCTCCCCTCCAGCTTTCGGAACCAATGAAATCCACTGCCCCTCAAGGCGCTCCTCGCCAGAATCCAACTCGCCATTGGTATTTTCATCGATAAAGACTGTTCCGCGCACCTGACCTGACAAAAT
Organism: Henriciella sp.; assembly: GCA_027019605.1. Lineage (GTDB taxonomy): Bacteria > Pseudomonadota > Alphaproteobacteria > Caulobacterales > Hyphomonadaceae > Henriciella. Next base: position 4,719 of record JALUWJ010000228.1, read on the forward strand.
CAGAGGGATATCGACATCAGACCGACGCCCCGAACCAACTGTTACTCTTGGCTGCGACTCCTCAGGCACCAGATAGCCGAGCGGCAAACTTTTTCGACTGACCGTCAATGAGTACAGACCTTGCGGGATGTTTTGAATGGTGAAGAAGCCTTCGCCGGTTGTGTTAAGTCCCATTCTCGTGCCGATGACTTTTACACAAACGCCAGGAATGCCCGGCTCATTGTCTTGGCGAATACCGTCGCGGTTGCGATCGAGGAAAACCCGGCCGTTCAGAACCCCGCGCCCCTCATCCGGAATTCGGGCGACGCGCGGTGGATTGAAACGAACAAGCCCGCGCACACCAACAGACAAATCAGAACGCCCCTGGAAATCGTCGGTGTAAATCGCAGTCAGCTGAGCGTTCTTCGTAACAGCAAATCGCGCTTCAACAGAACCGATCACATTGGTTGTTTGAGCCGCTTCGCTTTCAGATGCGAAGCTAGAGAAAGAAGACAGGCGTGATTGAACGCTCAAGCGCGGGCCAAAGACTGAACCTGAATCCGCAACAACGGCTGCGCCCGCATTCACGCGCGTCTGTTCACCATCCCAATTGAGCGTCACGTTCGGAACGACCTGAACGCTTGCCCCTTTGGCGAAGTCGCGTTTGTACGGCTTTACCTGCGCGGTGGCGACGAACTGCTGGCTATCGCCTTGAGTTTGACCCGTGGTGTAGCTGTAGGCCGCCGAGACCGAACCATAATCGAAACGCTGCAAGGCGCGGATGCGGACGGAATCGCTCTTGCGACTGACGCCAGAGGAATCATCCGTGCTGGTTTGAACGACTGCAGACACAGATGGACCTCTTTCGCCGATCTGTGCGCTTACGGCGCCGGACAGCGTATGTGCGGTCTTGCTCTCATCGCCGCCTTCATGGCGCAGGGTTCCACGCGCATTCACAGTCACTCGGTGAAAGGCACCGATCGTCTCTTTCGCGCGCCAATTGGCACCGAGCGTCAGATTGGTCCGAGCGCCATTGCGTTGATCAAACACACCCTGGAATGAGGAACGGTTGGCACCCGCAGAGAATTTTGACCCTTCATAGCCACCAGACGCCGTCAGGCCCAATTGCTTATTGATTGCGTAGTTCAGGGACCCACGCGCCGATACATCTGCACCGCTATTATCTCCGCTGAACACACCAACATCAGCCGCAACATACGCCGACTGCAGACCCTTTTCGCGATTGTTGAAGTAGAATGACTTCTGGCCGTTCAGCACAGCGGCCGAGCGCGCGCCATCCTCAGAAACAGCAACCGACAGACCAACATCCTGGGTTTGATCCTGTGAAATCAGGCGCCCACCCGCAACAAAGCCGCCAAACTCAGGAACAGCGACCGTGTCGCTGTCTTCTTTCGTTCCAATTAGCGGGGTTCCAGCCGCAACGGCCAGCACAGATCCACTTTCACGCTGCTTGCGCCACGCCGCGCCGCGTATACGGTTTGCGCCGACGCCAGAAAGCTCTCGCAGGCCTGACGTATAATCGCCAACCGTCGCGCTCCAGCCGTCCATTGAGGCGATATCCACAGAAGCCCAGCCAGGTTGTTTGCCGGCCAGGCTGTCCAATCCACCAGCGGTTTCCACCTGTGTACGGAAATTGTATTTGCTCCAATGGCCCACAGTTTCAACGCGCACGGGGCCGCGGTCACTGACCTCATAAGTCAGGTGCTCCAGGGTAAGCGGCGTATTCCGCGCCTCTTCAGAGATATCCGCGCCTGGCAGGGTTGCAGACTTCAGGCGATTATCGAGCGTCACCTCCACGCGGTTTGTGCGCGGGACGAGCTCGATATGCGTTCCTGTCAGGCTTTCAACCGCCCCCATTGGCAGAACCAACTCCTCACGATCCGCCAACTGGATGTTTGGCGTCACCCCGCGCGGGGTCGTATTCACAGATACAAGGCCGGTTGCAAGCTCCAGTCGGATCGTCGCCTGATCTTGCTGACGGCGCACAGTCACAACGCCATTTTCGACTGACAATTCATGCCCAAGTGCCTCAGAAATCGGCCGCAAGGGTACGAGCAACATCGGACCGATCGTGCGTGGCTCATTTTCGAACGTATCAACCGGGACGCCATTGACCCAAAGCTCTAGACTAAACTGTGGCAACAGCCGCTCATCCAGCTTCAGAACAACCCGGCCCTGGTCATCTTCAGACGCATGTGTTCCTGAGAGAATCGTCACTGCGTTCAGCCCGATCCAAGGATCAGCCGTTTCGCGGGGCTCAAATTCCGGAAGCTTGCCCAGAACAGTCTTGTTCGAGCGCACTTTTCCATCGGCCATATTGATCGACATCAACACGCCATCCTGACGACGGTGATAGCCGAGCAAGGTGTCGTGCAACTCGACACGGCTGAGCAACGGCTCGGCGATATCGGTTAGATTGTAGAGGCGCTCTCCCACCTCGGTTTCGCGGCTACGGACGGATGTCAGCGCGCCTTCGATGATCACGTCGACATATTCAACGCTCTCGGCCACGAGTGGCGCATCTTCAATCTCAATCGGCTCGGGCACCGCAATCACAGGCTTGGATTGCAGGTTCGTCTCTGTGTGAGGCGCGGTTGCAACGGTTTGCGCTCCGGCGCTCAATAGAACACCGGAGCAAGCTGCGAGCGCAGCAATCAGAAGACCAAACCGAGAGCGCATAATGCGACTGGCTTAGCCCTGACAGACCTGTTGTGTTGCGATCAGACGAGCGCACAGCCCACCAGCAGCGCAGTCACGGTCTGTCCGTGCTGGAAACGCCTGCGCGCCGCCGCGGCCAGCCGACGTGACCACAATTTGAGCCGCGCCGTCGCCCAGCTCCAAAACAAAGTGCTGATCAAGTTGCGCGTACCCACGCCCAATCGATACCAGTTCTATCGTTCTGGAAGACCAGGAATTGCCAATTTGCTGTGCCGGCTCCAGGGTTTTCAGGCACGGACCTGTCATCCACAGGTCGCCCGTGTCTTCGTCTAGCAAGAAGCCGCTGACATCGTCTGAAAGCCCGATCCATACGTCGGATTGCTCAGGACCTGCTTGCGCAGTCCCGCTAAGAGCTCCCGCTATTGCGGTAAGCCCCATCATCGCCCATCTCATTTTTAACCACCATCGGTATTTTTTGTTATACTTGGCGAATACACGAC
>JALUWJ010000229.1 GCA_027019605.1 Henriciella sp.
TCTTCACAAGATCATCGATCAGATGCTGCAGGCCAGGGGCTTCGCCGGTTGGGTCGTAACGCATGCCCATACGGTGGGCGAGGCACGGCTCGGCCAGGGCCTCGACATCTTCCAGGCTTGGCGCCAAACGGCCCCGCAAGAGCGCACGGGCGCGGCATGCCAGCATCAGGGCTTGTCCGGCGCGCGGGCTTGGCCCCCAATCAACAAAGCGGCGCACCCGCTCATCCGCGGTCTGTTCCGGGCGGGCATCGCGTACCAGGCCGAGAATGGCGTTCAGCACGCTCTCACCGACCGGCATTTTGCGAACCAGCGCTTGTAGCGCCATCAAGTCTGCGGCGGACAGCGCGGTTTGTACGGCTTGTTCGTCACCGCCCGTGGTCTCAACCAGGATTTTGCGCTCGGTATCGAGATCCGGATAAGTGACGTCGATTTTCAAGAGGAACCGGTCGAGCTGTGCTTCCGGCAGCGGATAGGTGCCTTCTTGTTCAATCGGGTTCTGGGTCGCCAGCACGTGGAAAGGCGCGGGCAAGTCATAGCGAACGCCCGCCACGGTCACATGCTTTTCCTGCATGGCCTGGAGCAGGGCAGACTGGGTTCGCGGCGAGGCGCGGTTAATCTCATCGGCCATCAAGAGCGAGGTAAAGATCGGGCCTTTGATGAAGCGGAAGGCGCGGCTGCCATCTGCGCCTTCATCGAGCACTTCAGAACCGAGAATATCGCCAGGCATCAGGTCCGGCGTGAACTGGATCCGGGCATTATCGAGCCCAAGCGCGGTACCGATCGCTTCAACCAAGCGGGTCTTCGCAAGGCCAGGTGCGCCAATCAAAAGCGCGTGACCGCCTGCCAATATCGCGGCCAAAGCCAGTTCGATTACGCGCTCTTGTCCGAACACCGCTTTTGCGATCTCAGACTTCACTTTTTCGAGCGTGTCGCCAGCGGCTTCTGCCTGCGCCACAATGGCCGGATTGTCGGCTGCCATGAGCACTCCATCTTCACTATCTACATCAGTCGCACTAGGTCTAGGCGAGAACAAGGCGGAGTGCCACATGAAAACAGATGGAAAATCTGTCATTTCCCTCGAGGAGGTTTTGAAGGCCATCGCGCCAGATGGTCTTGATGGCCCTTTGCCGCCGGTTCACCTGTGGGACCCGCAAAACAGCAAGGATATCCAGATGGAAATCCGCAGCGATGGCAGCTGGTGGCATGAAGGCTCAAAAATCAAGCGTGAGCGTCTGGTAAAGCTGTTTTCACGCATCCTGCGAAAAGATCCAGATGGCGAGATTTATCTGGTGACGCCGTATGAAAAAGTGATTGTGCATGTCGAAGACGCGCCGTTCACCGCCATCCGGGTCGACCGTGTCGGCGAGCCGGGAATGAATCAGACTTTGGCCTTCACCACCAACCTAGGTGACATCGCGCTCGCTGGGAGCGACTTGCCACTTCGGGTCGAAACTGATCCAGAAACGTTGGAACCTAGTCCCTATGTCTTAGTTCGTGGCGGCCTGGAGGCGAAGCTGACACGCCCGGTCTTTTATGAGCTGGCGGAGATGGCGGAAGCCTATGAAGGGTGCGCTGGACAGCTCGGCGTCTGGTCACAAGGCCAGTTTTTTGCGTTAGGGCCTGCCGCCTGATGAGTTTTACTACGTTAGATGACTTCCTGCAGCGGGCGACAGACCGGCTGGACCCCATTCAAGGCAATGGCCGACTGGATGAAGTTGGCGATCTCGATTTCGTCGATGAAGACCGCGTGCAGTCGATTCGACCGGCTGCTGTCTTGATTCCGGTTATCCCGCGTCTTGAAGGGCCGACGGCGCTACTCACCAAGCGCCCGGACACAATGGCCTCGCATCCCGGGCAAGTCGCGTTTCCGGGCGGCAAGGTTGATCCGGTCGATGTCGATGAGGTCGCTGCCGCGCTGCGCGAAGCCGAAGAAGAGGTCGGGGTCGTGCCAGATACGGTCGAGCTGGTCGCGCGCTCCGCACCTTATGTGACCGGAACCGCGTTTCGCATCACGCCCGTGATTGGGGTGCTGCCGCCTGATTTTCAGGCGCAGCCCGACCCCACCGAAGTGGCGGATGTGTTTGAAGCGCCGCTTGATTTCCTGTTTAATGCGACCAATCACCAAACCGGTACGGCCTTTTATAAGGGCAAACATCGATCCTATACCGAAATGCCTTGGCAGGGCTTTCGGATCTGGGGTGTGACGGCGGGCATCATTCGTGATCTATACGCAAATCTATATGACTCTTGAGGAGACGGCCGCGTGGCACCCCGTATTTTAGTCCAACTTGTTCTCTTTGCGCTTCCGTTCATTCTGTTTGCGCTCTACCGGCTGGCGCTATCAGAAGCCGAGCAAGAGGGACGCAAGCCTTGGCCGATCCGTGTCTTGTTTGGCGCGGGAACGGTTCTGGCGATTGGCTCTTGGCTGGTCTTGATTCTTCTCGATCGCGGCGGCCGTGAGGAATGCTACCGCCCGAGCCAGATTGTGGATGGCGTGGTTGTCCCAGGCGAAACTTATCCGTGCGAGAAAAATCTCGGGTCGATTGGCTTGCCACGGACAGATGATCCAGGCAGTGCAGCGGAAGGCGTTGGCGAGCGGCGCAACTTTGACGGCACGCCCATTGAGATTGACGAAGATACGGCAGAAACCCTTGAAGACCCTGAACGCTGATTGGCTGCACGCTGAGTCCACTAAAACTGTCATTGCGGCGCTCGAGGCGGTGCGTGCGGACTGTGTTCGCTTCGTTGGCGGCTGCGTCCGCAATACGATTATGGCGCGCCCGGTTGATGATCTTGATCTCGCCACGCAACTGACGCCTGACGAAACCCTAAAGGCGTTGGAGACGGCCGGCATTCGGGCCATCCCCACCGGGATCGAGCATGGCACAGTGACGGCCATCGTCGATCACAAACCGTTCGAGATCACCAGTCTGCGGCGCGATGTCGAAACTGATGGTCGCCGCGCGGTTGTTGCGTTTACCGAGGATTGGGTCGAAGACGCGCAGCGCCGCGATTTCCGGCTAAATGCGCTCTATGCTGCGCCAAATGGGGAGGTCTTCGATCCCGTCGGCGGCGGCTATGAGGACGCGATGGCGGGGCGCGTGGTCTTTATTGGCGACGCCGATCAGCGTTTGCGTGAAGACTATCTCAGGATCTTACGGTTCTTCCGGTTCAATGCCTGGTACGGCGCTGGAATTGACGCGGAAGGCCTGGCGGCGTGTCAGCGGCAGCGCGGCGGCCTTGAGAAAATCGCCAAAGAGCGAACGTGGAAAGAGCTCAAGAAACTCCTCTCCGCCGAAATGCCGCGTGAGGCCGTGATCGCGATGAGTAAGAGCGGTGTGCTCGATGAAGTCTTGCCTGAGCATCGCGGCGCTGATGGTCTGCACGATCTCGAACTCACCGAGCAGCTGACCGGCGTGCAACCGGATCCCATGCTGCGCCTGATGGCTTTGCTGCCGCGGTCAGCCTTGGCGGTGCAGCAGACCGGGCAGGCCCTGCGACTGTCGAATGATGAGACGGCGCGCCTGACAATGTGGGCGGCTGATAATTTGCCGGAGCCGGTTGGGATGAAGTCGCAAGAGCTGCGCGCGACTTTGTACTGGCATGGCAAGCAGGCCGTGGTGGATCGCGCCATGTTGGCCGGCGCTGATGTCCGTGACCTGCTCGCAGCGATCCGGGCCTGGCGCCGACCAGACTTCCCGATCAATGGCGATGATGCTCTGGCGGCCGGGCTAAAAGGACGTGACATTGGCGAAGCGCTGAGCCGTGTCGCCAAAATCTGGGTCGAGAGCGATTTCTATCTCGAGCGCGAAAGCCTGCTTCCGCTATTGGTTGAGCAGCAGGATTGAGCCGTTCAGATAGCCCGCGAAGGTCACCCATAGCAGATATGGCACTTGCAAAATGGCCGCGGCTTTCGAGAGTTTCGCAAAGGATCGGATCATCGCGGTGATCAGAATCCAAAGTGCGGCCAGGACAATCATTGAGATCAGAACCTGGTGAAATCCGAAAAACAACCAACTCCAGGACAAGTTCAGCGCGAGCTGGGTGAAATATAGTCCGAGTGCACCGGAACAGGCGGCAAAGTTTCCGGCCTTGATGCGCACCAAAACTGCGCCGAACGCCATAAGTATGAACAGAATCGGCCAAACCACGGCAAAGATAAAATCGGGCGGGGTCAGACCGGGTTTTTCGAGCGCGAAATACCAGACATCGGCGCTGCCGCCGGACACCGCTGCGCCGAGTCCTGCCGTCGCGGCTGTCATGATCGCAATCAGAACAGTCATGACAGTGGCTGGGCGAGTTTGCGTCATGGCCGAGACGTAACAGAGCCCGTTTCCTTCGTCACTCGAAATGTGTTATAACTTATGTTCTAACATTGGAGCGACGTGATGTCAGACCGTTTAAAGCTAAGAAAAATCGGAAATTCACTCGGCGTTGTGATTCCGTCAGAGGCCTTGGCGCGGTTTCAGGTTGGCGAGGGTGATGAGCTATTACTCACGCTGACGCCCAATGGTTACAAGCTCGACGTCTATGATGAAGAGGTCTCTGAACAAGTTAAAGCGGGACGTGAGATGGCAAAGCGCTATCGGAACACCCTGCGAGAACTGTCCAAATGACGCTGAAATGGTTGCGACTTGAAACCCTTCTAATTTTACATGCTGAATGCCTCGCCGAACATGGTGGGCCGGATGGTGTCAGGGATCTCGGTTTGCTCGAAAGCGCGCTAGAGCGGCCCGCGAACCGAGCGCATTATGGTGACGGTGATCTGTATGATTTTGCTGCAGAGTACGCATTCGGAATCGTGCGCAATCATCCTTTTGTGGATGGCAATAAACGCACGGCATTCCTGTCCGCGGCGACTTTTCTGTTGATCAACGGTCAATTGCTCGTCGCGAGCGAGACAGAAGCAACTCTGAAGTCACTTGCGCTCGCGGCGAGCGAGATTGACCAGAACGACTTCGCTGATTGGCTACGAGCTAATGTTGAGGTTGTTAGCTAAGGCCATTTCACAACCGGGGGCATGGACGAGAGAATGCTAGTCACGTTACCGCCAGTTTTGAGGCCGAAGGTCGTGCCGCGGTCATAGAGCAGGTTGAATTCGACATAGCGACCGCGCCGAATCAGTTGTTCATCGCGCTCGGCATCGGTCCAGCCTTCATTCATCCGTCGGCGCGCCAGTTTTGGGTAGATGTCCGCGAACTGCTTGCCGACATCCTGGGTGAAGGCAAAATCACGTTCCCAGTCGCCAGTATTGTGGCGATCATAGAAAATGCCGCCTGTGCCACGCGGTTCATCGCGATGCGCTAGGTGGAAATACTCGTCGCAGCGCTCTTTGAAGTCCGGGTACCAGCTTTTGTCATACGGATCGCACGCCGCTTTCATCGCGGCGTGGAAGTCGATTGTATCGGGAAAATCTGGCTTTCGCTGATAATCCAGGAGCGGTGTCAGGTCACCGCCGCCGCCAAACCAGCTCTCTGATGTTACTAACATGCGAGTGTTCATGTGCACCGCAGGCACACGTGGATTGTGCAGGTGCGCGATCAGAGAAATGCCTGCCGCCCAAAATTGTCCATCTGATTCGTCTGCGCCCGGGATTTGCGCGCGGAAGGCTTCAGAAAAAGAGCCATAGACTTCAGAAAAATGCACACCGACTTTTTCAAAAAACTTGCCGCGCATGATTGCCATGCGGCCGCCGCCCAGGTCTTCGCTGCCATCGCCTCGAGACCATTCGGTCTTTTCAAATCGGCCGGGCTCTCCAGTATAAAGGGGGCGATCTGCCTCATCTTCCAGGGCTTCAAACCGCGAGATGATGTCGTCTTGCAGGCTTTTAAACCAGGTTGCCGCGCGTTGCTTTTGGGTTTCTAGATCGGTCATGTAGGGTCTCTACTTTTAATTCTGCGGCAGCGCTAAAACTGTGTCGGTTGGAACCCTATCGGTAAAGTCCCTTAGCTGCTTAGGAAATTGTGTCGCATCCTGCGCGGTTTCAACCGCTTGAAATCAGGCGCGAGGCAGGCTAGGCGGGCAATATTAATGGGGAGGAGACTTGCGGCGCTGCGCCGCAATGATGCTTTTCCTTAATCTGTGTATTTAGGCTGCAAAGTCATGCCGAAGGAATTGAAGACGTGAGCGCATCTGATACGACGGCCCCGGAACAGGTTGATGAAGACCGCCGGGATTTCATCCACATTGCAACGATTGCAGCGACTGTCGGCGGTGCCGGTCTGGTAGCCTATCCATTCATTGATCAAATGAATGCGGCAGGCGACACCAAAGCCGCCTCAAGCCTGGAAGTCGATATTTCGAAAATTCCAATGGGCGGCGAGATTCGCGTGCTGATTGGCGGCAAGCCATTCTTCCTGCGTCACCGGACGCCGGAAGAGGTCGCCGCTGCGGTAAACACCGATGTTGCCAAGCTTCCAGATCCTGAATCTGATGAAGATCGCCTGGTTCAGCTTCCAGACGGAACGCGGAACGCAGCGATTTTGATTACGTCCGGTGCCTGTACCCACCTTGGCTGTGTGCCAGTTGGTCCAGCCCAGGGCAGCGTTGGTGATTATGGCGGTTGGTACTGCCCATGTCACGGATCGCACTATGATACGTCTGGCCGCATTCGGAAGGGCCCTGCGCCATCCAACCTGCCGGTTCCGGATTATGAGTGGGTCAGCCCCACACTCGTAAAGATTTCACTCTAAGGGAAGGACAAGAGACCGATGAGCGGACACGAGTCCACCTACAAGCCAAATACTGGCATCGAAAAATGGCTTGATGATCGCCTGCCGATCATTCGCCTCGCCCATGACAGCTTTGTCGACTTTCCAACCCCAAAGAACCTGAACTACTGGTACACTTTTGGTGGTATTCTGGCAGTCTGTCTGGCCATTCAAATTCTTACCGGCGTGGTTTTGGCCATGCACTATACCGCGACCGTCAACGAGGCCTTCGGGTCAGTTGAGCGGATCATGCGGGACGTGCCATTTGGCTGGCTCATTCGCAACATTCACATGGTCGGCGCGTCGATGTTCTTCCTCGCGGTCTATGTGCACATGTTCCGCGGCCTCTATTACGGCTCTTACAAGGCGCCACGCGAAGTCTTGTGGCTGCTTGGCTGTGTCATCTTCCTGCTGATGATGGCGACTGCATTCCTTGGCTATATGTTGCCATGGGGACAAATGTCGCTGCACGGTGCGAACGTGATCATCAACCTGTTCGGCGCGATTCCGCTGGTCGGTGAAGGCATTCAGAGCTGGCTGATGGGTGGACCATCCGTTGGTAACCAGACGCTGCAACGCTTCTTCTCACTGCACTATTTGCTGCCCTTCATGATTGCCGGTGTTGTGATCCTGCACATCTGGGCGCTGCACGTGCCAGGGAACAATAATCCAACCGGGAAAGAAGTTCAGGACGTTGAAAAAGACACGATCCCATTCCACCCATATTACACGGTGAAAGATGGTTTCGCGATTGTCGTCTTCCTGATCATCTTCGCGGTTTTCGTGTTCTACGCACCGAACGTACTTGGTCACGCTGATAACTATATCGAAGCGAACCCATTGGTGACGCCAGCACACATTGTGCCGGAATGGTATCTGTTGCCATTCTACGCGATCCTGCGGGCGATTACGTTCAATATTGGCCCGATTGAAGCGAAACTGCTCGGCGTCATCTTCATGTTCGGCTCGATCGCCGTGCTGTTCCTGCTGCCATGGCTCGACACGTCTAAAGTGAAGTCCATGCGCTACCGCCCAGTCGCGAAGCAATTCTTCTTTGGCTTTGTCGTCGCCTGCTTGCTGCTGAGCTGGTGCGGTGCGTCAAACCCAGATGATCCAATCATCTCAATGGGTGAAGACAAGCTGGTCGTGAGCTACACCGATGCT
>JALUWJ010000230.1 GCA_027019605.1 Henriciella sp.
GGGGGTTTTTACATCCCAAAATGCGCTCTGGAAACGCCGTTATTATGCGCAGTAAATCTTCTCAGATCACCTGCACAATCAGAGCCCTGAGACCAAGACTCCGCATAACATACTACTCCGCATAATCTGTATCGGTTTCACCGGCGTAAATGCGATAATCTGGTTGGCCATCTTGGTCTTTTTCGAGGTTTTTATTCACCCGAATTGGGACTGACAGGTTGACCATTGCGAGCGCGCCTTCGAAGCCATTCTCAACCTCGCTTACATATCCAATTGCATTTGCCATCGTATTCTTCCTTTCGTTTCGATGAGTCGATGAGAGCGGTTTGTCCTCGTCGACGCAGACTTAAAAAAGGTAGAGGATTTTGGCTTTGAACAGCTTGCTGGCGGAACGTCAGTGGAGCATTCAAATTAAGTTAAATTTTCGTCCGCGAGGAGGCGCAAAGCGCCGGGGAAAATTTCACTCAATTTGAATTTCAGAGCCGCAATCCTTCGCCTAAGTGTGCGGCTTAAAGACGGGGTCAAAACGATCTTTTTCGATGGGCGGATGAAGGGAAAGGCCGAGCGTCCATGCGGGGCCATTCCAGTTAATGGGGGAATAGGCGAAGCCGTGCGCATCCGTGAGCGCCATAGGGTCGGTCGGACCCCAATCATAGTCACGGATGCGAATGAGCGGCGCGCGCCCACCCACCCAGATTTCACGCACAAACAAGTCCTGGATGACGAGCGTCAAGGTGGGCCGAGGCCCTAATACTTGTTCAAGGCGTGAGAGTTGGCGCGTTTCAGCACCAAGGTTTTGGAGGCGGTGACAGTTCATATCGGTCACCGCGACCAAAATACGTGTGTTTCATCGAAGCTGATCTGGACGGTGAAGATATCGCCGTTTAGTTCCAAATCACGTCCGAGCGAAGCCCAATCTACATAGAATTTCAGGGCCTCCGGAATTTCGGTCCCGATATCCTCGTGAAGCTGCTCAGCAAACTCGGCCAGATTGCCGAACTCGCCAGCATAATCATCAAAGGCCGTTTTCGCGTGGTCCAGATCTTCGCTGAAAATCGAATAAACCCCTGCCCCGAGTTCGCCGCGTTCGCTCAGAAACTCTGCGAGATCGCAAACCTTCTCGAAGCTTGCATATTCGGGGATGTGGGCGCTCTCGAAGCCATCATAATGTCGGGTAGCAGGTCGGTGTCGCCACCGACCCGCCCCCTCAGAACCGTGCTTGCAAGTTTCCCCGCACACGGCTCAAGCAAGTCCCTGATGAGCCGCGCGGCGGCAGTCGGCGTGGACGA
>JALUWJ010000231.1 GCA_027019605.1 Henriciella sp.
AAGCGCCCATGTTGCAAGCCCGGTATTGACCAAACTGCCAACCGGGACGGCTTGAGAATGACTCTCTTCAACGATCCCAATTGATCCGCCGCGCATGGGCGTATCCAGCTCGACCGGCGGCAGATAGGCGTCCATATCGCTCATCCAAATTCGATGCGTCGGATCCAGCGACAGGTAGATCGTGCGAACCCGAACCATACCGTCGGCCAGAGATGACATGTCCTCGGTGACAAGTTCCAAATCTCCCTCTGAAACCTCCCCCACAGGTCGGCGGCGCAGATACCATGATTGATTGGTTGGCATAATTTGTTTCCTTCTTTTGCCCCTTACCTGAGATACGCTCGATGAGAATTTTCCAAGCGACTTCACAACGACTCTATATCATTTCCGCTGCGTGTGGGCTTCCATCAGAGCCTCGCTATGCTTACATGAATGGTGACGCCGGTGTCAGCCTTTGAAATCGGTCCAAATCTAGTCAGGTAACGGGAGGCGCAAGCCATGAAAGAGTATCTTCAGTTCTACATTAATGGTGAATGGGTCGACCCGGTCGAACCGCGCACGCTCGACGTTGAAAATCCAGCCACCGAAGAGCCGTTTGCGAAAATCTCTCTGGGATCATCTGCAGACGTCGACAAAGCCGTCGCTGCCGCAAAAGCCGCGTTTGAGACCTTCTCACAGACCAGCGTTGAGTATCGCGCTGACCTGCTCGACAAGATTACCGCTGGCATCCAGGCGCGCATGGGCGAGATGGCAGAAGCAATCTCTGACGAGATGGGCGCGCCAATGTGGCTCGCCAATGCTGCGCAAGTCCCTGCTGGGATGGGCCATGTCGCAACGATGAGCCAGATCCTGCGCAATTATGAGTTCGAAGAACAGCGCGGCACCACCCTGCTCCGCAAAGAGCCGATTGGCGTTTGCGGCTTCATCACGCCTTGGAATTGGCCGCTGAACCAGATCACCTGTAAAGTGGCCCCGGCCATCGCTGCGGGCTGCACAATGGTGCTCAAGCCGTCTGAAATCTCACCGCTGAACGCAATGATCTTTACCGAAGTTCTGCACGAAGCCGGTGTTCCACCAGGCGTCTTCAACCTGGTCAATGGCGACGGCCCAAGCGTTGGTGCGCACCTGTCTGGCCACCCTGATGTCGACATGATGAGCTTCACCGGCTCAACCCGCGCAGGTATCCTGGTGGCGCAAGCAGCGGCGCCGACCGTAAAACGCGTCGCACAGGAACTCGGCGGCAAGTCGCCAAACATTGTTCTGCCAAGCGCTGACCTTCAAAAAGCTGTCGGCGGCGGCGTCATGCAAATGATGACCAATTCTGGTCAATCTTGTAATGCTCCGAGCCGGATGTTTGTCCCACGCGAAAGCAATGAAGAAGCTAAAGCGATTGCCAAGGCAGCAGCTGAAGCCGTGAAAGTTCAAATGCCGCGCGAAGCCGACAAAGGCGCCATCGGCCCGATCTCGAACGGCAATCAGTATGCGAAAGTCCAAGACCTGATCCAGAAAGGGATTGACGAGGGCGCGACCCTGGTTGCAGGCGGCACAGGCCGCCCAGAAGGGCTCAATCGCGGCTACTTTGCCCGCCCAACAGTCTTTGCAGACGTCACCAATGAGATGACCATAGCACGCGAAGAAATCTTCGGGCCGGTCCTGGTCATGATCCCTTATGACAGTGTCGATGAAGCCGTCGAAATGGCGAATGACACCGAATATGGCTTGGCAGGTTATGTCCAAGGCGAACCTGCGGAAGCTGCAAAAGTCGCCAATCGCATCCGCGCCGGTCAAATCCAGGTCAACGGCCAAGGTCCTGATTTCTCAGCACCTTTCGGAGGCTATAAACAATCAGGCAATGGCCGCGAATGGGGCGAGCACGGGTTTGAGGAATTCCTCGAAGTGAAAGCCGTGATGGGCGCCGCAGCTTAGCCCAATTTATATTGCTTGAACTCTCCACTCAATTGTAAATAAGTAAAATAGTTGGGTGGAGAGGGAAATAATGGGCATAGATTTTTGGGATCAATCGAACCCAACAAACCGTATTTTGCTTGGTGCGCTTGGAAGTCTCACTGGTGCACTTGTTCTATGGTTACTTCGCTTGAGCTGGGTTTGGCTCAAAAGTCGAAACACAAGACTAAAAAAACTTAAGACTGAGATTTCGAGTCTGAAGGGCGAACTTGGGACTCTACAAAAACGCCTTCATGGCGCGGAGAAGGCAGTAGAGGGAGACGGATTGTGGCTTGCCAGACCATTAGTCCAACCCGATCATTATGCTGTTCTTTTACAGCAGTCGATACCCATCATCACAGTCGCCAATTTAAAGGGAGGAGTGGGTAAAACTACGCTGACAGCCCACTTAGCTCGCTTTTACGCTGGAATAGGCAAACGCGTTCTAGCGATAGATCTCGACTATCAGGGCTCCCTTTCAAACCTAGCCGCTCAGGGCGACGTTCCAAGTTCAAGAGTGAGCAATTTTGTTGCGGGTGAGTTTAACGGTCCAAATATCAATGAGCTAGCTTGGCCGATGGAAAATGCTCCCGGTTACGCTCGTATTCTCACATCATACTATGAGCTAGCAAGAATCGAGAACCAAGTTTTAGTCCACTGGCTGACGCAAAGAGAGGAACGGGATGCGCGCTATTTTCTAGCTGCAGCATTGCTCACACAGGACGTTCAAGAGAGCTATGATATCATATTGATCGATGCAGCCCCCCGGATCACCACCAGTACAGTACAGGCATTGTGTACCAGCACAAATGTGTTGATTCCAACCAAGCTGGATGCAGTCTCGGCTGACGCTGTCGGTTATTTTGTCGAGCAGTTGTTCATTATGGAGAAACTTTGGCCCTTCCTAAATTTGGCCGGGGTCGTCGGAACGATGACCGAGAACAACATTGGCGCTCTGTCTGAGGCATCTGATCGTCGTGATCCCATGATAGATTTCGAACAAGACGCAATTTTTCGGATACAGCAAAGACTCGACAGTACATACGATGCCTATTCGAAGAGCCAACCACCTAGCTTAATCCTTCCGCACACAACCTTTATTCCCGGAAAAAGGGACATATCCAGACTAGCGAACGAACAGTTTTCAGAAGCCAGCGATGTAAGCCCAGCTAACAGATTAGTAATCGAAGCCGCTTTCGATCGACTTGGACGCGAGCTCGCAAATCGAGTAAACCTCCAAATATGAAAACAAAAGAATTTGCTACGTTTCTAGCGGAATACGCCCAGCTGCAACGGTCATTAGGGGCTGAAAAGGCTGCGATGCGCTCACTCGAGCTATCGCGGACGTTCGAAAATGCGCCAACCGCCACGGTAGATCAAACTCTAAACTCAGCAAGCCTCTGGATAACTCAAGAGGCTTGCATTGGGGGTTCCGAATCTGTGGATGCTTTCACCCAAAGTTACGTTATCTTACAACAAGTACTCGCTCGAACCTCCACCGCTTCGAAGTTAAAACCACTAAACACTCTCTTAAAGTTTCTGTCTGACCATGGGGATATGAAGTGGGCCACTTTGATAGATCAGCTCAATCAGTCCTTCGGCGCATCAGATGATGATGTTGTCCGTTTCTATGTGTCAAAACTAAATTCGGACTACAAAGACAAAAAGCGGTTCGCTCGAACGTTTGAGGCTTTGAAAAAAGACAAACGAATCAAGGTGAAGTTGGCACTTGAGATATCATCACAGTTTACCAGTCAAAAAATGAGCGGCACCAAAGCCAAAGCATTAGATTGGATATGGAAAAAGCACCAATACTACGTGACTGGACTTGCCGCTTCTAAGGCGATGGCAGGGAAATCAGCTGCTTAAACCACGATAAACTTCGCCCTTTTTGTTTGCGGGCCGCTTCTGTGGCTCAGCCCTTGCGCCGCGATTGCTTCTCCCCCTAACATCATGGCGGGGGACTGCGCGCATTCGCGATGCCCCTGAGTTTGAACAAACAAAAGGGGGTTTCGTTCACATGGAATTTTTAGAGAATATTTTGGCGCCAATCGGCATGGAAGATCAGGCAGGACCGATCTTGTCGGGCGCAACCAATGTCCTGATGGCGCTCGTCATCCTGATCGTTGGGTTCTGGATTGCAGGCCGTGTCGGTGCGTTCGTTCGCGGCATCGGCAAACAGCATGAAAAGCTCGACGATACGCTGTTCAACTTCCTCGGAAGCTTGGCGCGCTACGTCATTCTCGCGTTTGTCGTCATCGCGGTTCTGAACCGGTTTGGCGTTGAGACAACCTCAATTGTGGCCCTGCTCGGTGCGGCCGGTCTTGCGGTTGGCCTGGCACTCCAGGGCGCGATGTCGAACCTTGCGGCCGGTGTCATGCTGATGATTTTCCGCCCTTACAAAGTCGGTGATTTCATCGATGCGGCGGGCAATTTCGGCAATGTCGAAGATATTACGCTGTTCACAACGGTGCTGCGAACCTTTGATCACCAGCAGATCATCATTCCGAACGGCAAGATCTGGGGCGAACAGATCATCAATCACAGCCATCATGAAGTGCGCGGTGTGGAGCTCACATTCGGGGTGTCTTATGACTCCGACATCGACAAAACTCGGGACGTGATCAAAAAAGTTTTTGCAGATCATCCGCTTATTTTGGACGATCCAGAGCCGGTGATCGTGGTTTCGACCCTGAATGATAGCTCTGTCGACTTTGCCACGCGGCCATTTGTCAAAGGCGAACACTGGTTCGATGTGCGCTTTACTGTACCGGAATTAGTCAAAAAAGCGCTCGATGAGGCTGGGATTGAAATCCCGTTCCCACATCAAAAAGTCATTCTTTTCAAGGGTGAAGAGTAGAATTCCAGGCAAAAAAAGGGGGGGGCTTGCCTGCTGCCCCCCAAGATGACGCTTCGAAAGTAAGGAGAAAAGAGAGGTTACCTCCGCGTGCGTCCCCCGAACTCTTGAATAGCAGAAGGGTTCGCTTAAAGACCGTGACGCAGGTCACACTTTCGCGATTTATCTGGCGTTCAGCTTGCATATGTTAATGGATTATGAATGCTGAGCTAAGGAGGTCGACAGTTATGACAAAGCTTCGTCTTGCATCTGCACTCGCGGCCCTTGTGGTCTTAGGCGCATGCGCAACAGCGACGCCGTATCAGGCGGCGACCGACAATCAGCGCGGTTATGCCAACCAACAAATCGAGAGCAATCGCTGGCAGATCAGCTTTGCCGGCAACAGCCTGACCGATCGTCAAACTGTCGAAACCTATCTTTTGTACCGCGCGGCAGAACTCACGGATATGGAAGGGTATGACTACTTCTCAGTCGTCCAGCGCGCCACCGATGAGGATCGACGCGTGGTCTCGACCGGGTTCCACGATCCGTTTTATTCAGGCTTCTATTGCAATTACAGCTTCTATGGTCGCGCTGGCCGACTGCACGGATTTCCGCGCAGCTGGCACGCCCGCCGAGCGGCCTATCGCGGCTTCCACAGCCCATTCGGCTATCGCGACCCGTTCTGGGACAGCGGCTGGGATTATCGTGAAATCATCCGCTATGAAGCGACCTCAGAAATCATCATGGGCAAAGGTGAAAAGCCAGATGATCCATCCTTTTTTAACGCCGATGAGGTTTTAATGAACCTAGCCGGACGCATTGTACGTCCTGACGTATGATCCTGGCTGCGTAGAGTCGTAGAGTATTGTAGAGTGGAAAAAGCCCGCCAATCTGGCGGGCTTTGGCCGTTTAAGGGGGTAAAGTCGCTTAGCGCGGCGCCATACGGATGGCACCATCGAGGCGAACATCTTCGCCGTTGAAATAGCCATTCTTACACATCTCGACCGCCAGTGACGCATACTCATCTGGGTTTCCGAGGCGCGCCGGGTTCGGCACTTGAGCGCCCAGGGCCTGGCGAACTTTTTCTGGCGCACCCGCCAGCAATGGTGTGTCGAAGATACCTGGCAGGATCGTGTTCACACGGATCAGCTCACGAGACAGGTCGCGTGCGATCGGCAAAGTCATGCCCACCACGCCGCCTTTTGAGGCTGAGTAAGACGCCTGACCGATTTGGCCATCTTCTGCAGCAACAGAGGCTGTGTTGACCATCGCCCCACGCTCACCATCGATCGGGTCGAGGGTCATCATACCGGCAGCAGATTTCGCGATGCAGCGGAATGTGCCGACTAGGTTGATTTGAATGATCAGATCAAACTTATCGAGCGGGAAGTGCGTGATCTCGCCGGTTTCTTTGTTGCGGCTCGCAGTTTTGATCGCGTTGCCGGTCCCCGCGCAATTGATCAGGATACGCTCTTGGCCGATGGCCGCGCGTGCTTTCGCAAAACCCGCATCAACACTTTCGTCTGAGGTGACGTTGACGTTGCAAAACACACCGCCAATTTCGCTCGCCACGGCTTCGCCTTTTTCCTCGTTTAGGTCAAAAAGGGCGCATTTGACACCATGGCTCGCCAAGAGCCGCGCTGTTGCGGCGCCTAGGCCTGAAGCACCTCCGGTGATGACGGCAGAAATGTTTGAGTTGAGTTCCATCAGATATCCTCCAATATGTGTCTTGGAGGCGATGTAGAAGGAAGTATGCGAGCGGCCAATGTCTGACCCCACGGAAATCATCATAGAAAACGGTGAATCCGTTCCGACTCAGCTACCGATTCCGACGGAACGGCAGCAAAAACGGACCAAGCGTAAGCTTATTCCAAAGCTTTTGCGCGTGGCAGGCCGTATCCCGTTCGCGGACGATTTAGCATCATCCTATTATTGCGCCATCGATCCTGAGACGCCGATGAAAGTCAAAATGGTTTTGTTTGCGGCGCTTGGATATTTCGTGCTCCCGGTCGATGCGATCCCGGATGTCGTAACGGGCCTCGGCTTCACAGATGATGCGACAGTCCTGGCGACGGCGCTCGGCATTGTTGGTGCACACATCACCGAATCACACCGTGTTGCGGCGCGCCGGCTCCTGGGTTTGCCCCAACGCCCAACCGCCTAAAGAAATGATTTTCATGCTCGCCGCCTCAGCGATCTGCGCGCTGTTATACGGGGTATTTTATTGCCATTCCGCACCATCGATTTTGAGAGTGGTTCTGAAGGTTGGAGCAACTGCCTTGCTGACACTCTGGGCCTATTGGTCGGGGGCGCCCCTGCTGATTGTGCTGGCACTCGGGTTTAGCACACTCGGAGATGGCTTTCTGGGCGCGAGTGAAGAGCGATTCCTATTGCCCGGAATGGCGGCGTTTTTCATCGCGCACGCGGCCTATATCCCATTGTTCTGGGGCCATCCGAGCGAAGACCCCAGCATGCTCGTGCTCGCAACCCAAATCGTGATCACATTCGGTGCAGCCGGGTTCCTTCGATCGCTCGTGCCTTGGGTCGAACCGCCCATGCGCATCCCTGTGATGGCTTACACCGTGATCATTCTTGTCATGGTCAACGCTGCGTTACGCCTCGAGCCTTCACTTTGGCTAGCGGCGCTCGGTGCGATCGCTTTTGCTGCGTCTGACACCATTCTATCGCTGGAATTGTTCCGCTTAAAGCAGGATGCACGCATTAGACGGCTGACATCCCCAGCGATCTGGTTTCTGTATTTTGGCGGACAGGCAGCAATTGCCTGGGCCTTCATCCAACTTGTCGCTTAACCGATGGTTTGATCGAAGCTTGGTGACACGGGCAGGATCTCTTTAACACCGCGACCATCCTCGGTGGTTGGATCGATTTCCATAATCGCAAGTGAGCGTTCTGCGGTGCCATCATCGCGGAAACGGAACAGGCCGTTCACACCCATAAAGCCATCTCGATTGAGCAATTCTCCAGGTGTCAGCTCACCGTCTGCGGCCAA
>JALUWJ010000232.1 GCA_027019605.1 Henriciella sp.
CGGATTAGAACGGTTGGGCCATCGCCATTCTCAAACACGCCAACCACGCCATAGCCGCCGACGCCGTCACGGATTTCGCCATTGTCGCGCATCGATTTCTCGCGGGTCCAGGTGTCGCCTAGCCGCGTCGAAACTTCGAAGCCGAGACTTTCGAGCTCATTCGCCATGATCGTGGAGCTTTTGATCTCTTTGAAAGAGAGCTCCGGGTTCATGTGGAAATAGGTGTAGAGATCAATCAGGTTGGTGCCGGCGGTCGGCATGTCAGCCGTGATTTCCATCGGCGCTTGCGTCAGCGTGGCGGTCTCGATGTTGGGGGACGCAGCTTTCGTCGTATCCTGGCTCTCAGATGGACTAGGGGCTGCGCAGGCTGTCGCCAAAACTGTCAGCGCCAAAGCGCTCGTTACCGAATTCAATTGAAACATAAGGCCCCGCTTATCACGAAATTAAGGTCATTCTGCCAAGGTGACGAGAAGTTTCGACCAAAGCAAGCCCAAGGGCGGGTTTCTCACAGTTCAGGGGTTCGCATGACCTTCCGTCACCGCATCAAATCATGTTTTCTGGCGCTTAGTCTGATCGGCCTCGCAGCCTGTGGCAGCGAACCCGTCGACCCGGCCGTGTTTGAAGCTGAGGTGCAGCAGCTGGCTGAGAGCGGTGACATGTACGGGCAAATGTTCGTCGTTCTGAAAGAGCGCCGTCCTGAACTCTACAATAATTTCAGCCGTCATGCGTTCCGCGAATATGGACGCGGCCGCACGGTGAGGGAAGCTGGCTATCTCGCCGGTCGCCACATGCGCAAGCAACTCAACAATGAGCTATTGCAGCTCTCACGCGCCGCGAGCGACGAAGACGTCAAAGAGATGATCAGCATCACGATCGCCTCATTTCAGCATCTTGGTGACAAAGGGCCGAAGGATTGCGAGCGCCTGGTCAAAGGCGAAGAGCTTGAGCAGGTCAAAGACTTCCCAGGCGAATTGCGCAAACGCGAGACCCAGTTGGTTGTCGATCTGCTGGGGGCACCGCAAACCGTTGCCAATCGCCGCGCTGCGTCACGCAATGAAGTGACCAATTGGATGATGAACTTGGCGACCCTGGAGCCGTCTGTGGATCTGATGGTTTCGCATATGGCCAATGATGGAAAACGCTCAAAAACCGCTGCGAAAGAAATCTGCGACGGCATGGTCACCATGTATAAGCGCTTGAGCTACAAGAATGCTGAAGATCGCGGCACGCTGTTCCGCGGCATGGCCTTGATGGCTCTGCAAGAGCAGCAGATCCGCCGCAATCAAGCGGGCGAAGAGTCCGCTTAGGCTGAAACGCACACCACCAAAAATTTGGTTCCTCTTCCTGGGGTGAGTTGCTAAGGTTTCTCCCAGAGATGGAGGGACCCATATGTCCGATACGCCGACTAACCAGGCTGCACCAGCAGCGCCTCAAGCGGCCGCACAACCGGCAAAGGCGCACGAGCACGGGCATGTTCAGGAAGCGCTGAACCAGCTGTCTGAGCTGAAAGTCTATACCCATTCTCCAATTCTATATTGGTGGCCGATCTGGGCGCTTGGCTTGCTGTTCGGCCTCGTTTCGATGTTTGTTTCAGGCGAAGGCACCGAAGCGGCGGCCCGGGTTCAGGGGCAAACATTTGTCTTCGTTCTGGTGTTTGTGATCTTCTCGACCACGGTGAAGCTGCGCGGTGCGAATTCCGTTATTCTGGGCCTGATCCTGGCGATTGGGGGGATCCTGCTCGCCACGGCCAATCTATCTGGCCCAATCGCTGAATTTATTGGCGGGCTCGATATTCGCATGAGCCCGGCCTTTTACTGGTTCGTCGGGATCACGGTGTTCCTGATGTGGGCGATCATGATCTTCGGGTTTGATAAGGTGAAGTTCTATGAGATCGCACCTGGGCAAGTTCGCGAGCGCGTTTTCTGGGGCAGCGGCGACCGCGCGGAAAGCGGCGCGAACGCAAGGTGTCGATATTTGAAGGACGATTTCTTGCGCCACCGCATGCTCGGGCTGGTGGTCACTGGCGACATCGAAATCACTCTCGGAGACGGGGAAGTTTGGTATCTGCACAATGTCCTGTTCGCAAAACAGAAAGCCAATCGGATCAACGAGCTGATCGTAACGCGCCCTGTCGACTAGGCCTGTTCTAGCGCATTTTAGGTGGGCAATTCGTACAAGGGTACGGGGATTCGGGCGAGGACTTTTTAGGTGCGAAGTGCCGCAAAATCTCTTTGGCTCTATGCTTACGCGGTGCGTGTGCTGTTAGCCGGTTCACCTAAGAGTGACGGGTATCGACAGGGCGGGTGTTTCGGCAGATCTACGGCTTTCGGCTCGATATGAAGGTGCTCGAGAAGCGGATATCGACCTCTCGGTCTAGTTGTGAACTGGACGTAAAAGACGGCTTGATCTGATGGTAATCGTACAAACGTACAATGCTTGAATTATGAGCAATCTCACGTGCGGAGCGATGTCAATCGGGTTTGACGGTGAGGCGAACGACCGCTTGAGCTGAAAAGGCTTCGGTTATGAGATCGCTGCCGACATCGATCACGCTGACAGTCAATTTCGATTGCAGTGCGCATCCGTCAACGTTCGATCCCACGAATCCGAACACTTCGCTGTCTGATG
This sequence comes from Henriciella sp., assembly GCA_027019605.1. Classification (GTDB taxonomy): domain Bacteria; phylum Pseudomonadota; class Alphaproteobacteria; order Caulobacterales; family Hyphomonadaceae; genus Henriciella. The sequence goes on from JALUWJ010000232.1 coordinate 2,629, forward strand.
CAGTCGCACCGACATCAAGCAGCAGGTTTGGTGAACCAGCCATGGGTTGAGAGAGTTGGATTTTGTACGGGTAATGCTTGAGGCCACTGACCAATGGGTCCGCTTCGACCTTAACGCTGTAGGTCCCGCCGCCCGTCAGGTAGACGCAAGCTTTCACCTCTTGGGTCGCATCGGGGCCGTCGCCAAGGGTCTTTTCGATCATGATGTCGGTTAAGCCGGAGATCGAAATCTGTTTGGGCACCTCGTTGATCTGAACGGAGACATTGAACGTCGACTCAGACTGTGCGCCCAATTGGCCATCGGCGCAGACGGCGCCCTGACCGATCAAAAGAAATCCAATTGAGGGGATGTATAGTTTTGGTGAAAAATTGTTTTTGCGTGGTTTCATCAAGCGGCACTTTCAAATAATACTTGAAAAATGTCACTAATGGTGTGTGAAATCTACAAACTTGAAGTAGTATTGATTTATTCGCTAGCGTCCGTGTGTGTGGGCAGTGGAACGTCATCGTCGATCAGGATCCGATGCGCAGCGCCGTCCAGATCGTCATATTGGTCAGATGTCACTGACCAAAGGAATGCGCCTAAGCCAAGCAGGCCGAGACCAAGTGCGACGGGAATGAGATAGATAATGATCGTCATGAATGCTCCCCTTTGATCCGCAAGGCGTTCAAGGTCACGATCAAAGACGATGCCGACATGGCGATAGCGGCGATCAATGGCGTGACATGCCCGGTTACCGCAATTGGAACAGCGATACAATTATAGGCGGCGGCCAGGCCAAAGTTCTGCAACATGACGCGTTTGGTGCGGGTCGAGACTGACAGGACGGTGCGGATGGCGGCAAGCCCACCGGAATAGACAGCATCCGAAGCGGATTGAGACACATCCATCGCACCGCCTGGCGCCAGTGAAGCATGAGCGAGGGCCAGCGCACCGGCATCATTCAGTCCGTCACCGACCATCAACACTTTTTTGCCGGAGGCATTTAGCGCCTCAAGACGTTCCGCTTTTCCAGTTGGGGAGACTTGCGCATGCCAAGTCTCGATTTGAAGCGTATCGGCAATTTTCGAAACTGCGTCCGGGCGATCGCCTGACAGGATTTCAACGCCAAGCCCGCTTTGTTTCAACGCTGTGAGGGTTGCGCCGGCATCGGCATGCAGCTGATCTTCGAAGCGGAAAAGAATGGGTTCGTCGTCAGGACCGGCGAACCAGAGGGATGGGCCGGTTTGCGCGCTAACCTGTTCTGCGCCAACCCATTCCGCAGATCCCAAACGGTAGCGCTGCCCGTCGATCCAGCCTTCAACCCCGAGGCCGGGCTGTTCCAGAATATATTCGGCGACGGGGCCGGGACCTGCTTGCGCAACAATGGCGCGCGAAAGCGGATGCCGGCTCGCCCGCGCCAATTGCGCCGCGAGATCAAGTTCTGGGCCATGCTCTGAGACAAGTTGCGGGGTGCCGAGCGTGAGCGTGCCGGTTTTATCCAGCACAAGATGGTCAATTTCTGCGAACCGTTCCAGCGCGTCACCAGAGCGCAAGAAAATGCCTTTCTTGAACAGGGTGCCGGATGCCACGACCTGCGCAACCGGTGCCGCCAAAGCAAGCGCACAGGGGCAGGTGATGATCAGCGTCGAGACCGCAATCAAAGTCGCCTGATGAATGCTTGCGCCCATCAAGAGCCAAACCACGAAGGCCAGGGCCGCCGTGGTGTGAACGAATGGGACATAGAGCGAGACAGCCTTGTCAGCGATTTGTCGATAACGGGCGCGTTTCTGCTCTCCGGCTTCGAGCATGTCGGTGATTTGAGAGAGTAGGGAGTCCGATGCCGGTCCGAGCGCTTCACCGGTCAAAGGATGATCCAGGTTTAGGCTGCCTGCATAGATGGTTTCACCGCGCCCGATTGTGCGCGGCAGGCTTTCGCCGCTGACCAGGCTCTCATCCACGCCGCTCATGCCTTGCGTGATTTTCAGATCGACAATCGCGCGCTCGCCCGCTGCGAGGAGAATACGGTCGCCCTTTTGAACTTGGTCGGCGCGGATGGCTTCGGCATCGCCATCTGCGGTTAAGCGGTTCAGAGAGCGGTTTTGCAGAGCTGCCAGTTCGTGTGCTGCAGCTTGGGTTTGCCGGCGCAGCCTGGCGTCCAGGAAGCGGCCGATCAGCAAGAAACTGAGCAGCATCACACTGGCATCGAAATAGGCGTGTTCGCCGCCCGTGATGGTTTCCCAGACACTGACGCCAAACGCGAGGATCAGGGCGAGCGAGATCGGCACATCCATATTCGCATGCCCGTGGCGGAGGGCAGCGAAGGCGGATTGAAAAAAGTGACGTCCGCTGAACAGCAAGACAGGTAAGGCGATCAGGCCGGATATGCCATGCAAGGCGGTCCGTGTTTGCGCGCCCATTTCGCCATGCCCGCCCCACACTGAGACCGAGAGCAGCATGATGTTGGCAAGCGCGAAGGCCGCCACGCCGAGCGAAATCAGCAAGCCGCGTTCTTCAGATTTGGCGGCTTTTGCCGATCCATCTTCAGAGAACGCCGAGACGCCATATCCCAGATCCGAGACGGTGCTCGCGATCGTGTCAGCCGATAAAGGGCCCGTCCAGGCGACGGCCAATTTTCCGTTTGAGAGATTCATACGCGCGTTTTGAATGCCGCTGAGCGCGTTGAGTTTGTTTTCGATCTTCGAGAGGCAACCGCCGCATTTTGCGCCCCGCACGGACAGGGTCAGGGTCTTCAATCCTCGCTTCTCAACCACAAATGCGGAAAGATCGCCGGCAAGAGATGTCGACGATGGCGCGAGCCCAGACGGGCAACCGGAAGGAGAAGATTGAGCGGCAGCGGTCATGAGACAATCAGCGTTTTCTCGACCTGGAAGACGACGGTGTCGCCTTGCGCATCAAACACATTGACGCGGAGCAGCCATTGGCCAGGCGCCAGCGCGCCAACCTGCGCTGCGTACTCGCCGTGCAGCCGCGACTGAAAGCTGATCGCTTGATCGTCCCGTTTGGTGGCCAGACGGCGCAATTCGCCGACGACAAGCTGGCTGGAAAGGGGCGCGTCCGCAGCATCATTCAATCGAACGATCAGGTGATCGTCGACCAGTCCAGCTTCCGCCGTCCAGCCGAGTTCTGCTTGCGCAGCGCGATCGGCCAGCGTGTCATTGAAACTGAGCCCCTGGACATAAGACTTCTTGATGTCTTCGCCGGGAAAGCTGGTGATGGCATGAAACAAGAAGACGCCATTGACCGAGAACATGACCCCAAAAAATCCCAGCATGATCAACAAGACATGCCAGCCTTTGAGTTCTTTTTCCGGGCGTGCGGACTCAATCTGAGCGTTTGACTGGATCATCTGTTTGGACCTCTGAAAGATGCACGATTGGTGTCGGTTTCACCGGTTTGGAGATCGCGAACCGAGATCGTGATTTGGCGTTGCGGGGCACCAGCAGGAGCGGTGACCAAGACGCGATACCGATCGACGCCATGGGACTCGACAGGCAGTTCGAGCGGTGCACCGTCCTGGTGTTCAAACCCGATGACTGTAAAGCCCAAACCTTCGATGCCGGTGATCGTGATTTCCATTCGGCGCGGCTCTGCGAGCTTGTTGACGAGCTTAAGCGTGTAGCCGTTTTGGACACGGCCGCTTGAGAGTTGGACAAATGGCGGAGACCGGTCTTTCAGCACATTCGCTTCAATCGTCGCTCGTGTCGCCAGCCCCCAAATCATCAGCAGGCCAATCGCACCGATGAGAATAGAATAGAGCACGGTTCGGGTACGCAAAATTCGATACTTGGGCGGTGTTTGGTGATTGGCGCGCGCGGTCACAGCGACATCCGTGTCGTATGCGATCAAGCCTTTCGGGCGACCGACCTTGGTCATGATTTCATCGCACGCATCGATGCAGAGCGCGCAGTGAATGCACTCAAGCTGCGAGCCATTGCGGATATCGATCCCAACTGGGCAAACCTGGACGCATTGATTGCAATCGATGCAGTCGCCGCGGTCATCCCAGCTCTCGGATTTTCGCTTCGGACCGCGCGGTTCGCCGCGATCAAAGCGATAGGTCACGTTGAGGGCGTGCTCATCCGTGAGCGCGCCTTGAATGCGCGGCCATGGACACATGTAGGTACAGACCTGTTCGCGCATCCAGCCAGCAAGAAAGTAAGTGGTCAGCGTCAGAATGGCGGCAAACCAATAGGCCGATAAAGGCGCATCGCCGGTGAACCAGCCTTGGGCAACAGTCGGAGCATCGTGCCAGTACAGAATGAATGCGCCGCCTGTCCAGAACGCGATGACCAGCCAGATCGTATGCTTACCCAGCTTGCGCCAAGCTTTGTTGAAGCTCCATGGCGCTTTGTCGAGCCGCATGCGTGCCGCGCGATCACCCTCAAAGGCGCGCTCGACCCAGATATATAAATCCGTCCAAACGGTTTGCGGACAGGTATAACCGCACCAGACGCGGCCCAAGAGCGATGTCACCAGAAACAGGCCTAGGGCGGCCAGAATTAAAAGACCAGCCAGAAAGTGAATGTCTTGTGGCCAAATCTCGATGAAGAAGAAGTAGAACTTCTCGCTTTCAAAATCAGCTAAGACAGCCTGATTGGGAATGCCTTCACCACGGTCCCAGCGCAGCCATGGGAGCAGGTAATAGACCCCCAATGTGACTGCCATAACAACCCATTTTACCGTCCGGAACTTGCCGTGCGCCAGCTTTGGATAGATTTGCTGGCGCTTGGCATAAAGATCCTGGTGGGGCGGAGGGGTTGGGCCCCCTGCGCCCGCTGAAGGGTGAATGTTGAGCGTGGTCTGTCCCATCGCATATTGGCCTATTCGCCGCCGCCGAGCGTATGGACGTAAACCGCTAGCGCTTTAATCGAAGCGTCGTCCAAACGGTCTTGCCAAGCTGGCATGTGAGAGTTCCGAGCATTGTAGATCGTATTGTAAATCGCATCCTCAGAACCACCAAACAGCCATTCCTGATCGGTCAGGTTCGGCGCTCCTTGCAAGCGATCGCCTTGCGCATTCACACCATGGCAACTTGCGCATTGCTGCTGAAAGAGCTCCGTCGCACCTTCTGCGAGTTCGGCATCATGGTCTTGTCCAGAAGCCTTCAGAACATAATGGGTCAGGCCATCAATTTGCTCGCTGGACAACA
>JALUWJ010000233.1 GCA_027019605.1 Henriciella sp.
CGTCAGCCTTGCCATGGCATGTGACCTGCGGGTTGCTAGCGCGCGCTCGAAGTTTGGCGTCACGCCCGGCAAACTCGGATTGGTCTACCCAGCTGGTGACACGCGGCGTTTGCTGCAAGCCATTGGACCAGGCGCAACCAAGGATATTCTCTTCACCGGACGGATATTTCCGGCCACCGAAGCCAAGGATATGAAGCTGATCGACCGTCTCGTCGATGATCAAACAGCGCTCGAAGCCGCCCGCACATTTGCGGGAGAGATTGCCGCGATCTCACAATGGTCGACCCGCGCGATCAAACAAATGATCAAAGGCCTTCAGTCCGGCTGGACTGACACAAGCGAAGAAGCGATCGACTTGTTCGTGGAAGGCTTCTCAAACGAGGATTTTCAGGACGGCTACCGCGCCTTTCTGGAGAAACGTGCTCCGAATTTCACGTTCCGATAGCAGCACTGCCTCACAGAACAAGATTTACACAACCAGAACCCCACGCCACTGTTCAAACAATGAGCTCCAAAACCCTCGAAACGGCTTTTTTAAACTTCCAGCAATCGCTCCCAGAGCGCGCACGATTGTATGTGGCGGGGGGCTCTGGAGAGCCCTTGCCACTCGTCGATACGCTGCGAAGCGCGCCCGATCTGGCAAGCGGGGTAACGTTTCTGGGAATTTGGGTTCCAGGCATCAACCAAACAGATTGGGCAAGCCTGCACCCGACAGCCAAAGCGGAAAGTACTTTTGTATCGCCCGCGCTTCGTCCCTCCTTTGATACCGGGCGTACGCGGTTTCTTCCTTTGAGCTATACGCAAAGTGCGGCTTGGCTCTCGCAAACACCGCTCGACGCGGCTGTGGTCATGATCAGCCCGCCTGATGCGACCGGCATGGTGTCTCTGGGCGTCTCGGTAGATTTCTCACCGCTCATCCTCGACCGACCAGATGTGCGGATCATGGGCATTATCAATCAGCAACTCAAAGCGCCGATCAACGGCCCGAAATTTTCGGTTGAACGGTTCGATACAATCGTTGAAGCCGACCACCCATTGGCGAGCGTCGCTGAAAATGATTTGCCGAAAACCTATTCGCAGATTGGCGTCCATATCGCTGGCCTGTGCAGTGATGGCGACACGCTTCAATTCGGCCTCGGCAATGTCCAGCAAGCCGTTTTAAAAGCGCTCCACAATCACAGAAATCTCAAACTCCACGGTGGAATGATCTCAACACCGCTTGCAGCCCTGATTGATCAAGGCGCGATTGCAAGCGGGCCGGGCGCCATCACCACTGGCGTCGCGATCGGCACGCCAGATTTCTACGAACGCGCGGCGATGGACGGGCGCATAAGATACGCGCCGGCAACCCACACGCATGACATCCCGACACTCGCGCAGCTGCCTAATTTCAAAGCGATTAATTCCTGCATCGAAGTGGACTTGTTTGGACAAGCCAACGCTGAGTTCATCAATGGGCGCCAGATATCTGGCACTGGCGGCCTGTCCGATTTTCTGCGCGGGGCCGAAGGGTCGCCAACCGGTCGAGGCATACTCGCCTTAACCTCAACCGCCCGCAATGGGTCGATCAGCCGGATTGTGCCGCGCCTACCAAGAGATGCGACCTCGATCCCCCGCACCGATGTCGATACGATTGTCACCGAGCATGGCGTGGCAGAGCTTAAATACAAATCGATTGATGCACGCGCCGAAGCCCTCATCGCGATCGCCGATCCAAGCTATCGCGATCAACTTGCATCCGATTGGCGCGAGATCAGAAAAAACCTCTAAACGTCGGAATAGTAGGCACTTTGCCAGGCCTCAGCATACGCTTCGGATCTTTATACCACTCAGATCACGCCCTTGGATTTGAGCCTCGCTGCGGCCTCTGCGCTGAGGCCTGCCTCTCGCGCAAGCGCTTCGCTATGCTCCCCAAACTCCGGAATTTTCGGGTTGGGCTGAGGCGGCTCGTACATAAACTTGATTGGCGCCCCGACATGGCGATGCCCCTGCTCATCCCGAAAGATCATGCCTCTTTCTTCCGTGTAAGGATCCTGGAAGGCTTCTTTTAAATCCCGAACCCAGGACCAGGCGCAATCTATCGGCTCCAGGAACGCCTGCCACTCGGCCAGCGTTTTGGTTTTGAATGTCTCAGCGAAATAAGCGTGCAAATCGGCCTGCCCCGGGCCTGGAGGGACTTTCGCGATATCGATCAGATCTGGTCGACCGAGCGCGGTCAGCAGGTTCGTCGCGAACTTTATCTCCGGACCCGCAAAGGCCAAGAATTCACCGTCCGCGGTTTCATACAGATTGGTCAGCGCGGATCCGCCAAAGCTGCGCATCTCTTTCGGGCGTGGGGATCGGTCCTCACCGAAGGTTGGCCCGAGAACATTGGGTGTCCATGCAATCGCGGCATCATACATGGCGAGATCGATATAGTCGCCCTCGCCAGTCGTCTCGCGTCGGAACAGCGCCATCAGGATCGCCGAGAGCGCCATCAGAGACGCGCTCGCGTCGGCAAAGGGAACGTTTGGCAATGTCGGTTGGTGATCCGTCCTGCCGCGATTGAGATCGATCAATCCAGCGAGTGCTTGAACCGCAACATCATGAGCAGGCTTCTTGGCGAGAGATGAGTCCTGGCCAAAGGCAGAGATCGAGCAATAGACAATATTCGGATTGCGCGCTGCGACGGCCTCATAGTCGACCCCCAAGCGCTTCACGACACCGGGCCGGAAGGCCTCAACCATCACATCGGCTGTTTCAGCCAGCTTTAGTAGCAGCTCGCGCCCCTCTGGGTCTTTCAGATCCACTTTCAAGCTTCGCTTGCCGCGCGCGATGTTTCGGAACCAAACACTGGTGCCATCCTCGGTCTTCTCGCCAAGGACACGCGTTGGTTCCCCTGTCCCATTCGCCGGTTCGACCATGACGACGTCAGCGCCATGATCGGCCATCATCATGGTCATGTGAGGACCTGGCAGGAAGGCCGACAGGTCCAAAACTTTGACGCCTTCAAGTTTCATGTGGCGCGATCCTTTGGCAGCAAACTGCCGCCATGCTGGCGCATTTTCCGCGCCCGGGAAAGAGTGCGCCGCTCGCCTGTTCACAGGATACGAACCTGAAAGTCAGTAGCCGTTTTCTAAGCGGCAGCTGTCTCTGCGGCGTAATATGGCACGCTTTCAAAGCCGATCAGTTCGACATCCGGCGAAATATATCCAGGCTTGATTGGTTCTGTTCGCGCGAGATCTGTCGACAGATACTTCTTGTTGTCATCGCAGAAAATCGTCGCAACCGTTGCCTCACCTCCAAGCTGATCCTGGACAGCCAGTGCACCAATCAGGTTCGCACCGGAGGAAATACCGACCGCAAGACCAAGCTTGGACGCGAGGTTTTGGGCCATGATGATGGCATCGCCATCGCTCACAGAAACCACATCATTTAGCTCGTCCAGCTTCACGATGGACGGGATAAAATCATCAGAGACACCTTGAATGCGATGCGATCCGGTTTTGTAGCCAGTCGATAGCGTCGGCGATTCCGCAGGCTCGAGCGGATGAACCTTCACGCCCGGAACCGCTTCTCGCAAGGAGCGCCCAACTCCCATCACCGTACCGCCTGTGCCGACACCGGCCACAAACGCATCAGGCGTCAGATTAATTGACGCCAATTGGCTCAAGATTTCTGGCCCCGTTGTGGTCTCGTGTGCGTTGCAGTTCTCACGATTGGCGAACTGACACGGTAAGAAGACGTCATCACGCGATGCAGCCAGCTCCTCGGTCGCTGCGATGGCGCCAAGGAACCCGCCCTCTTCCCGAGACACAAGGTGCAAGTCAGCGCCGAGCGATCGCAGCAATGATTTCCGCTCTTCACTCATCCAATCCGGCATATAGATCCGAACTTCATGCCCCAGCGCGCGCCCAAGCGACGCAATCGCGATCCCGGCATTGCCGCTGGTCGCTTCGGCGATGATGTCACCGGGTTTTAACGCGCCCGTTTGATAGGCGCAGCGGAGGATGTTGAGCGCCATTCGATCTTTGATCGAGCCCGTTAGATTGTAGTGCTCAGCCTTTGCGAAGATCACACGCCGCTCCCCCTTCCAGCGCAAATGAATCGCTAAAAGCGGTGTTCGCCCAATCATGCCGGCGAGCGACTCCAATCGTCTTTGTTCGCAAAACTCGACCTGCGCAGAACCCGAAAAAGCCATTTTGATCTCCTTTGCTGCGACGGTACCGCCGCAACATTCGAAAATCATCGCAAAATATATGGCTTTCTCATTTAGTTTATTAGTATTTTTCGATTATTACGCATTATTATGAAAAATATTGATGATACGGATCGTGCGATCCTAAAATTCCTACAAGCCGATTCCACGATTTCGCTGGAAGCGATTGCGGACCAATTGAACGTCTCGGTCAATACGTGCTGGCGCCGGGTTAGACGGTTGGAGGAGGACGGGATCATCCAAGCGCGCGTCGCGATTTGCGATCCTGAAAAGCTGGGCTTGGGTCAAACCGTGTTTGTCGCGATTAAGACGAACGATCATTCGGCAGCTTGGCTGAGCAAATTTGCCAAAACCGTCACCTCGATTCCGGAAGTCGTCGAATTCTACCGCATGGCGGGCGATGTCGATTATTTGCTGAAAGTCGCCGTTCGATCGGTGGCCGATTATGACCGAGTCTATAAAGCTCTGATCACCAAGATCGAGGTCGCGGATGTCAGCGCGACCTTCGCCATGGAATGCCTTAAAAACACCACTGAACTACCTGTCTGAGGCGCGTTGGGGCGGAAACGAGCTTCCCAGATAAATCTCTTGGGCTTTAAAACGGCAGATCCGCACCAACTTTCTACAGGCGCCAAACACCTAGTGTGTGGCCGTTCTCTCACAAGCATGCCAGTTTCGAGCTTGGAATAGGAGTCTGCTCACCATGGAACGTATCGAACTGTCGCCAGCCCTCAGTTTGTCCCGGCTAGTTTACGGAATGTGGCGGCTGGGTGATGATGAGGACACATCCCCGGGCCATGTGCAAGCGAAGATCGAAACCTGCCTCGAGCACGGCATCACGACCATGGACCAGGCAGATATCTATGGTGCTTACGGCGCGGAAGAAATTCTTGGCAACTGCCTGCGAGATGCCCCTCACCTACGCGCCGAAATTGAGATCGTGACCAAGTGCGATATCGTCGCCCCGATGGGCCGCCATAGCGGTGCGCGGGTCAAATATTATGATACGAGCCGCGAACACATCGAAGCTTCGGTCGACCTGTCCCTCAGCCTGATGAATATCGAGCAAATTGATCTCTTGCTGGTCCATCGCCCTGATCCGTTCATGGACCACAGAGAAACGGGCGCTGTCCTCGATGAGCTTGTCGCGAGCGGCAAGGTCAAATCGGTTGGCGTTTCGAACTTTCGTCCCTGGGATTGGGACCTGTTGCAATCGGCCATGACAACCAAACTCGCAACCAACCAAATCGAGATGAGCGTCCTAGCACACGAACCCTTCACGAACGGCGATCTCGCCTTCTTACAACAACGCGGGATTTCGCCGATGGCCTGGTCTCCGCTGGGCGGCGGCTCCCTGTTTGGCGATGGTCATCCAGGTCTCCGAGACGTGCTGACGAAAATCGCGGCTCAACAAAGTGTCGATATCGCAGCTGTTGCGATTGCCTGGCTGCTTGCCCATCCGGCGAAAATCGTGCCCGTTCTGGGGACCAACAGATTGGAGCGCATCGCGCAAAGCGCCGCCGCCGCGAATGTCGAAATCGATCGCCAGACTTGGTTCGAAATCTACACGGCCGCCCTCGGACACGAAGTGGCATAGCGCCCTCACACCGGACCGCGGGACGCGTTCATACGGGATTAAAATATATTGACATTCGAATTGCCATAATTACGGTTTCCGTTGGAGGAAACAATCGTGACAGCAATCGACCGGCTCGAGCTTACGGGCGCACCTGGCTCTCCCTACACCCGCAAAATGTTGAGCCTTTTGAGGTATCGGCGTCTGCCCTATTCGATTTATTGGGGCACAGGAAACATCCCGGAGGGGTATCCTGAGCCCAAGGTCCGGCTCCTGCCAACCTTCTTTTTTCCAGATGGCGAAAATGGCGAATTGGTCCCCGTCACCGACTCAACCCCAATCATTCGCCGGTTGGAAAAAGAGCACCAGGGTCGCTCGGTTATTCCGGATGACCCGACGCTGAAATTCCTGAACGCTCTGATCGAAGATTATGCGGATGAATGGCTGACCAAAGCGATGTTTCATTTTCGCTGGGCGCATGAAGCGGATTGGAAAAATGCCGCGTCTCTGCTCGTTTATTGGGGCATGAACACCGCGCCAGAAGATATGGCGAAAGAGTTCGCCGCGAATTTCGCTAAGCGTCAAATAGATCGGCTTTATGTGGTCGGTTCAAACGACGTCACGGCTGAGACGATAGAGTCATCTTTCGAACGGCTCGTGGGCATTCTGGACAAATTGATTGCACGAAAAGGCTTCATCCTTGGTGCGCGTCCATCATCGGCGGACTTCGCCATGTTCGGTCAGCTCACACAGCTCGCTATCGTTGAGCCCACCTCAGCCGCGATCACCTCTAAAGTGTCGCAAAGAGTACGCGCTTGGGTCGATCTTGTTGAAGACCTTTCGGGTACTGCGCCGACAGACTCAGATTGGTTCACAGCTGAGGAAGCCCGCGAAGCCCTGGCGCCTTTGCTCGCTGAAATTGGGCGTACCTACACACCTGCCATGCTGGCAAATGCCAAAGCAGTGCTTCAAGGCGAAGCATCGTTCGAGACCGAAATCGACGGCCGCGCCTGGACGCAGCCAACATTCAAATATCAAGCGAAGTGTCTGCAGTGGCTGCGTGAAGATCATGCGGCGCTATCCGGCAATGAACGCGGAGCTGTAGATGCCATGCTCGCCGGATCCGGTTGCGAAGCGCTGTTCCAATAGAGGCCTGCTCAAATGTTCAAGAAAATCGCTCTCGGGCTTCTCATTCTCATCGTGGTCGCCGGCACGTTCATTTGGCTCAATCGTGCTGCGATCCTGACCCACATCGTCTTAAACCGCGCTGAAGCGGCAAAGGAATATATCGGACCGCACCAACCTGTGACCTGGCAAGCTGGGCCCAGTGCCCCGATTGCGTCGGATGAAAGCCAGCCGCCGAATATCGTTTTCATCCTGCTTGATGATTTCGGGTACAATGACCTGTCCACGTTTGGCGGCGGCGTTGCTGATGGCCGTGTGCCGACGCCGAATATTGACCGGCTCGCCGCTGATGGCGCGATTTTCTCTCAAGCCTATTCTGGAACCGGGACCTGCGCGCCGTCCCGCGCAATGTTGATGACCGGCCGGTATCCCACACGAACGGGGTTCGAGTTCACGCCGACACCTGACGGCATGAGCAATGTGCTCTCAACCATCGCGAACGCTGCTGACCGCCCTCATGTGCCGGATATCATCGCCAATCGCGATATCGGCGAAGGCGCCCTTCCGTTCGAGGAGCAAGGTCTGCCACCTTCCGAGGTCACGATTGCGGAATTGCTGCAAGATCACGACTATCACACGGTTCATATCGGCAAATGGCACCTTGGGCGTCAGGCTCAGCATCTTCCAAACGGACAAGGCTTTGACGAAAGCCTGATGATGCATAGCGGCCTGTTCTTGAACGAGGACGCCCCTGACGTGGTGAACGCGAAACTCGATTTCGATCCGATCGACAAATTCCTCTGGGCGAGAATGCAATATGCGGCCTCTTTCAATGGTGGAGAGCCGTTTGAACCTGGCGG
>JALUWJ010000234.1 GCA_027019605.1 Henriciella sp.
AGTGCGACGGGTGAAGCGCATCGTTAAGGTAGACGCAGGTCAGGATCGCAAACACATAGGCTTGCAGACCAGCGACGAGGAATTCGAGGGCGTTCAGCGCCACACCCATGCCAAAGGCGAGGGGGGCGACCAGGAGGCCAATACCGCCTGCTGTGATGCCTGTTACAGCAAACCCAGCAAACAGTTTCAGAAGGATGTGGCCCGCCAGCATATTTGCGAACAGACGCAGTGCCAGGGTCAGAGGACGGGCGACGAATGAAATGATCTCAATCGGGATCAGGATCGCATAAATCACGATCTTCCCGAGAATGTGCATATCACCAAGAGATGGTGCGAACAGGCCGAAGAATTTCAGGCCGTTCTTCCAAAGGCCGAAGACGACCACGATGGAAATCACCAGCATGGCCAGCAATCCGGTGACCACCAAGTGGCTGGTGGTTGTGAATGCGTAAGGCGACATTCCAATCACGTTCGCGAACAGAATGAAGAAGAACAGTGTGAACACGAATGGGAAGAAGCGCAGGCCTTCTTCGCCAGCTGTGCCGCGAATCATATCGGCGACAAAGCCGTAACCAATCTCGCCCATCGACTGCAGGCGGTTCGGGACGATCTTTCCGCGCGATGCGGCATACCCGAAGAATGCAATGCAGAGCACAACACCCAGCAGCATAAAGCCTGACGCATTGGTGAAAGAGATATCGTATCCAAAGACCGGCGGGAAATCGATCCATTTCTGGACCTCAAACTGCTTCATCGGATCGGCGGCGCCGTGGAAAAAGAGGTTCATAATCGCTTCTATTCTTCAGGTTTGGTGCCCGTTTTGTCGGGGCTATTGGCCGGATTAGCGGCGGCAGTCAACTCTTTGTAGGCGCGAATAACACCTAGTACGCCCGCCGCGAGCCCAAACATCATCATGGTTAAAAGGCCCCAAGGCTTGGTTCCGAGGAAATGATCGATGCCCAGACCGATCATAATCCCAACAAATACGGACGCTCCGAACTCTGCGCCGTAGCGCAAAGCCATGGCTCCGGCCGAGACGCCAGCCGCCGATTCGTGCTGGCGCGACTTTTTTTCGGCTTGCTCCTGCGCGCTTTTGGCGCGGGCAATACGTGCAGCCAAGTCGTCGTTTTCGGGGGTGTTCATGCTGAGTCGCTTGCCTTCTATTCGGCCGCAACGAGCTCTTCTGCGGCGTCTAGATCTACTGAGACGAGCTTAGAAACGCCTTTTTCGCGCATTGTCACGCCAAATAGGCGGTCCATCCGACTCATCGTCACCGGATTATGCGTAATCACGATGAAGCGCGTATTGGTCCGCTGGCGCATTTCGTCCAGCATCCGGCAATAGCGATCGACATTGGCGTCATCCAGCGGAGCATCAACCTCATCCAGCACACAGATGGGTGACGGACGCGACAGGAAGACCGCAAAAATCAGGGCCGTCGCGGTCAGTGCTTGCTCACCGCCGGACATCAGCGACAGCGTCCCAAGGCGTTTGCCGGGCGGCTGTGCAAAGATTTCCAGGCCAGCCGCCAATGGATCATCAGCATCAACCAGGCGCAATTCTGCCTCACCGCCGCGGAATAGGGTCGTGAACAGCGTTTTGAAATGCTCATTGACTTGGTCAAACGCCCCGAGGAGGCGGTTCCGGCCCTCATCATTCAGCGCAGCAACGCCTTCACGCAATTTCGCAATCGCGGCTGTGAGGTCGGCTTTTTCTTCGGCCTGCGAGCCGAGCCGCGATGAAATCTCTTCAACCTCGGCTTCAGCTTCCATGTTTACACCGCCGAGATTTTCGCGGTCGCGGCGCAGGAAATCGAGTTGGCGTTCAGCTTCCTTGACGTCCAGGGCCGCCATTTCCTCTTCGTCCATTCCAGCTTTGGCAACGGTCAGCAGGCCTTCAGGCGCGCGCTGGAACTGGCTTTGGGCGATTTCAGAGGCTTCCGCCAGTCGCTCTGTGGCATTCTCTAGCTTCGCATTGGCGATGGCCAGCGTCTCACGGGCGCTCATGGCGAGATTGTTGGTGGAGCGGGCCGTTTCTTCGACTTCGCGAATCTCGGCTTCGCGCTGCGCCAGTGTATCGGCGGCAGTCTGGCGCTCGATCTCCAATGCTTCGACCCGCGCTGCGAGTGTGTCGAGCTGTGTTTGCAGGGCTTCAGGACGAGCTTTGGCGGACGCTGCTTCGCTCGCCGCTTCGGTGCGCCGGGTCAGCAGGGCATCCACCCGCGCACTCGAGGTTTGCAGGCGTTCATCCCAGCGCTCGACATCTTTTTCAAGTGCTTCGCGGCGCGCCATGGCTTGCTGGCGGTTACGAGTCAGATCGGTGAGGCGCCCGCGGCATTCGGTTTCACGCTCGCGCGCGGCGGTGAGCGTTTCCCGCGCGGCGCTAACCGCTTGTTCAAGCTCGAGCAGGACCTCTGTGTTCTCCGGCTTCGCGGCTGTACGATAGGCTTCTGCGGCGATCGACAGGTCCGACTCGACGCGCGCGAGGTTCTCTTTTGCGGCATCCGCTTTCAAGCTGGCGCGGTCGGCTTGTTGTTTCGCGCTTGCATGCGTGCGGCGCGCGGTATCGAGGCGTTGTGAGGCGTCCTGAACGTTTCGGCGCAATTGTTTAAGGTCTTCTTCCGCGCCAATTCGGCTGCCGCGCGCTTGTGCATAGGCAGCCTGCAGGTCGGATACCGTTTGACGCTGCGGGCCAAGGGCAGATTGCGCTTCTTCCAGGCGTGTTTGTTGCTCTAGGCGTTCTGCGGCGGCGACAGGCGCAGCCGGCGTCCGGGTAAATCCATCCCAGCGCCAGAGATGACCATCCAGGGTGACCAAACGCTGACCGGGTTTCAGCTCGCTCGCCAGCTCCAGGCCCTCAGAGCGCGACACCACTCCGCACTGCGACAGGCGTGCCGCGAGTTCGCCCGGGGCTTCAACAAAATCCGTCAGCGGCTTGGCATAGCCCGGCAGAGCCTGCGTTTTGACCTGGCTTCCACCCCAATAGATTGAGGCAGACTTGTCCGTTGGCGCTTGCAGATCATCGCCGAGTGCGGCAGCGACAGCTTTTTCATAGCCATCACGGGTGCGCATCTGTTCAACGACCGGCGGGCTTTCCGTCCGCTCAGCTTTGCGGAGCAGGCGGGTCAGGCCGGCAATCTCGGTCTCCAAGGTCCGCAAGGCGTCTTGAGCCTCGTCGGCGGGTGTCTTGGCGGCGAGTTCAGCTTCTTGCTTATCGAGCACGGCTTGTTCAGCGGCCTCGAGCGTCTCCTGCGCGGTTTTCAGCGCGGTTTCTGCCTCGGTTTCTGCGGCCCGCGCGGTTTCAAGCTCAGAGGTTAGCGTATCGGTCTCGGGCAGTGCCGAGACAACACCGCGTAGGTGCTGAACCTCTTGTTCCAGGCTTTCGACACGGCGGCGGTGCGCGGTCGCATTGGCTTCCAGGGCTTGGATTTCGGCGCGCTTTTGCGACAGCGCGTCTGTTTTACTGTCCGCCTCAGATTGTGCGGCTTCCAGCGCCTGCTTGGCTTCTGCGAGTACCCGCTCGGCGTCGGCTTCTTTTTCTTTGTTGGTTGTATCATTGGCGACCGGAAGCGCGGCGAGTGCCTCTTTCGCGTCGGCCAGTGTGCGCTCGGCTTCTTCGCGCTGACCTTGTTCACGCTGGATGTCTTCAGCAAGGCGGGCCGCCTCACGTTCGAGGCCAGCGAGCATATCGGCAGCGTTTTTACGCTCCGTTTCGATCCGCGCGAGTTCGATCCGGGCCTGACCCAGCTTCCCAGATGCGGTGGCTTCCGCGGTCCGGAGCGGGCCGATGCCATTGCTCGCTTCCAGGCGTTTGGTCTCAGCCACTGCCGCTTCGCGTGTGAGGCGTTCAACCTCTGTCTTGGCGCGGGCAAGCGAAACCGCTGCGGTTTCCTGATCTTCTTTCGCGGTGAACCATTTCAAATGCGCGAGATACGCCTCAAGAGACGAGATCTTTGCGCTCAGTTCTTTGTATTTGCGGGCCTTGCGCGCTTGGCGTTTGAGGCTTTCCAGCTGACGCTCAACTTCCGCAGAGACCTCGGTCAGACGCTCAAGATTGGTTTCAGCACCGCGCAGTTTCAGCTCAGCTTCATGGCGCCGGGTGTTCAGGCCTGAAATGCCAGCGGCTTCTTCCAGGATGCGGCGTCGGTTCTGCGGCTTCGAGCCAATCAGTTCGCTGATCTGGCCTTGCCGCACCAGTGAAGGTGAGTTTGCACCCGTGGAGGCGTCCGCGAATAAAAGCTTGATGTCTTTGCCGCGAACGGTGCGGCCATTGAGCTTGTAGCTCGATCCCGCGCCGCGTTTCAGGCGGCGCATCACTTCCAAAGTGTCTGAACTGTTAAACTCCGGCGGCGCCGTGCGGGCGCTATTGTCCAGAACCAGCGTGACTTCGGCGAGTTCGCGGGCCGGGCGTCCGGCGGCGCCAGAGAAGATCAGATCATCCATCTCGCCGCCGCGCATGGCTTTGGCGGAATTGGCGCCCATCGCCCAGCGCATAGCTTCCAGCAAGTTGGACTTGCCGCAGCCATTCGGGCCAACAATGCCGGTTAGCCCGGGCCGGATTGGTACTGATTCTGGATCAACAAAGGATTTGAAGCCTGCAATGCGAAGTTCTTTTAACTGCATACAGCCCCCAATCCTTCCCTATTCGCTCGCAGGTTCGCCGAGCGCTTCATCCAGCGCTGCAGTGAATGTGACCGGCGAGATACGGGCATTATCGTCCATTTTCTCACCGTTCAGGAAGAAGGTTGGTGTGGCATCCACGCCTTGACCGCGGGCCGCCGCGAGTGAGGCGCGAATGGCATCGCGATTGGTTTGATCGTCCAGGCAGGCTTGAAAGGCATCGTCGCCTTCAACGCCGTGATTGGCACCAATTTGCTTGAGCGCCTCGACCACTGGTCCGCCTTGTCGGGCCAAAGTGAGGATCGCATCCTGACGCATAAACAGCTCGTCCAAGACGTCGTAATATTCAGCGTCATCAACGCAGCGCGCAACCGCAAATCCGGCAACAGCAATATTGGCTGGAGCGGTTGGAAACTCCCGGAAGACCAGTTTCACTTTCCCCGTGTCGATATAGTCCGACTTCACGGTGGGCATGATGCGCAAGTGATAATCGAGGCAAGCTGGGCAGGTCCAGCTGGCATACTCAACCAGCGTGACTGGCGCGTTCGGATCCCCGAACACGACGTCCTGCAGGACGATGCCTTCGCCGCCATTTGTACCAGAATTGGTAGACGTGGAATCGCTATCGGAGGCGCCACCACAAGCCGCGAGGGCGAGGGTGCTAAGGGCGAATACAGTGCCACGACGGGTGAAGCTGAGCATGCTCATAACCTTTCCTTAACAGTCTGAGTCGGATTGGTTGCCAAGAAGTTAACGGCGGCGCCGCTGTCAAGGGCTGCCTATTCGGCAGGCGCAGTTACGCCGAGCTCTTCGTCGAGAAGGGCCTTCATGCCCTCGGCTGTGCGCCAGTCATAACCTTGCAGCTTTTCGCCATTCAGGAAGACGGTTGGCGTTGAGTTCACGCCTTGGCTGTCGCCCTTCATGACCGACTCGCTGATCGCGTAAGTGACGTCTTTATTGCTGAGGCATTCGGTAAAGCCTTCGCCTTCAATGCCATAGGAGGAGGCGAGGGCCCGCAGGGCGCCTTCAATGTCACCGCCAGAGCGGGCGAGGTTCAGGACGTTTGTCTGCGCAGCAAACAGATCGTCGATCGCTTCATAATAGCGATCTTCACCGGCGCAGCGCGCCAATGCGAAGCCAGCGACGGAGATATTGGCCGGCGGCGTCGGGAACTCACGGAAGACAAATCTCACCTGACCGGTCTCGACATAATCAGCTTTCAGCATCGGAATCACATCAGTGTGGAATTGCAAACAGGCCGGGCAGGTCCAGCTTGCATATTCGACGATGGTGATCGGCGCGTCAGCGTCCCCAAGTGCGATATCTGTCAAAGCCAGCTCGCTTGACCCAGGCGTCCCCTCCTGAGCGTTACTTGTATCTGCGCCGCCGCAGGCTGTTAGCGCGATAACAGAAACAGCAGCAATGGCAGCGCGGCGAGTGAGTTGGATCATAGGGGGACGACCTTTCAAAGGGTTAGAAGGGAAGCGCGGACGGGGCCTCGTCTTCCGGTGTTTCAGGTTCAGCGGTTAGCACGGCTTCGCCAAGCGCAACAATTGCAGCGCGCAGTTTTTCGTCTTCAATTGATTCTGCGCTGGCGATTAAGGCTTCTTTTTGCTCTGGCGTGAGCGGAAGAGGGCGAGACGGCTTATGATTGGGCGCCCCGCCGAGATGTCCTTGCAGGATCTTGATTGCAGTGATGTCGCCGCCGGCGGCAACCGAAACGCGCTGGCGGATAATCTCGCTTTGGTGTTGCACCAGACCTGCAGCGGCCGGGACCACCATCAGCGTCAAGCGCCGTCCACCCTTGGCGGGGGTCAGTTTTTCCGGGCGGCAAAGGCGCGCCAATTGCTCGCCGACAATATCTTTCCAGTTCACTTTCAAACGGCTCAGCGTCGCAGCCTTTTGCGGAAGCTTTTTGCGCGCCAGGCGCATCGCGGCTGTGCCAATCGTCTTCGGTCCAGGATGCACGGGCTTGGCCTTCGCATACCGAAGTTTGACGCGAGCGCGGGCTTCCGCCAGAGGATCGAGACTTGAACGTTTGACCATTCGCTCCACTCTGCCTGCCATGAACATGGATGAAAAGTTACACTTTGCAGACCTTTCGGATCGGCTGCTGGATTGGTACGCCGTTTCCGCGCGGGATTTGCCTTGGCGAATTGGTCCGGCAGACCGGGCGCGCGGCGTAAAACCGGATCCATACCGGGTCTGGCTGGCAGAGATCATGCTGCAGCAGACCACCGTGCCGCATGCGACGCGCTATTATCTCGCATTCACCCAGCGCTGGCCAAAAATCGAGGATTTGGCCGCGGCGCAAGATGAGGACGTGATGGCGGCTTGGGCCGGGCTTGGCTATTATGCGCGGGCGCGCAACCTGCTGAAATGCGCCCGCGAAGTGGCGGCGCTTGGCGCTTGGCCGGACACCGTGGAGGGCCTGCGCAAGCTTCCCGGTATTGGGCCGTATACCGCGGGCGCGGTCGCCGCGTTGGCGTTCGGAAGACGGGCCGCTGCTGTCGATGGCAATGTCGACCGTGTCTTTGCGCGATTGATGGCTTTGAAGGGTGAATGGAAGCTCGAAAAAGAGCGTTTGAAGCGTGAAGTTGAAAGCTTGGTCCCGGCGGACCGCCCGGCAGAATTCGCAGAAGCGCTGATGGATCTTGGCGCCACGATCTGCACGCCAAAGTCACCCAATTGCTTATTGTGCCCGCTGCGAAGCCTATGTGCGGCGCAGGCCGAAGGGGCGCAGGAGCGCTATCCGATCAAACCCAAAAAGGTGCCCAAGCCGACGCGCCTCGGCCATGTCTATGTTCTGTTTGGCCGGGATCGAAGCGTGATGACCGAACGGCGCCCAGATAAGGGCCTGCTCGGCGGCATGCTCGGCCTGCCAACCTCAGACTGGGTAAGTGACTTACCAGAGACAGACTTCCCGGCCGCGGGCGCATGGGAAGAGATTGGCGAGGTGCGCCACGTGTTCACGCATTTCGCGCTGACGCTAAAGGTCTGGCGCGCTGAGACGGCTGAACCATTAACGCCCGGCGCGGTCGCGGCAGATGGTCTGCCAAGCGTGTTCGCAAAGGCCCTGAAACTGGCGCGCTGAACGGCGAGGGAATCACCTGTCTTTC
>JALUWJ010000235.1 GCA_027019605.1 Henriciella sp.
AATCAATTCTCGCAACCTTGGCGCTCGCAGTCTCTGCAGCGTTCACTGTCAGCCCAGCTGCAACCGCGCAAGGCACCAAAGTGGTTGTCATCGACCGCGTTCAAATCTTCAGCCAAAGCCAGGCTGGCCAAGATATTCGGACGAAAATCCAGGCGATCGAAACCACAATGCAGGGCGAACTCAAGCCGCTGGCAGACACACTTACCGCTGATGGCGCGTCTCTGCGCACAAAATCAGAAGGTAAAACTCAAGAGACTGTTCGCGCTGACGCAGCTCTCATGGCCGAGATCGAAGCTTATTCTCGCAAGGCAAATGACTTTGAGCGTAAGCGCCAGATCGCCGCTCAAGAACTGGCTTTGACAGAGCGCAAAGCGTTGGTTGATTTCAACAACGCGCTCATCCCAGTGCTCCAGCAAGTCATCGCTGAGAACAGCGCAAATATCATTCTCGACAAATCGCAAGTCGTTTACGTCGATGACGCAACGGATGTGACGCAGTCTGCGATCACCAAGCTGAATGCGAGCACACCAACCGTTCAGGTGGTGCGTCAGAGCTTGCCGACGCAGCAACCTCAGCAATAGTCCATAGAGGGGCTGATGCCGATAGATCAGCGTTTCTTTGAATATCAGGGTCCGCAGTCATTGCGGGCCCTTTTAGCCATTTGTGGGATCGATTTTGAGGGCGAAGATGATCCCGTGATTACGGGCATTGCCTCATCTGAAACCGCCATTGATGGCGATTTGTGTTTCTTTGAGGGGGATGCGGCTCAAGCCGCCAATGTCAGTGCACGGGCAGCCGCCTGCTTTATCAATCCAGCCGCCGCTGAAGGCTTACCGGCGGGCGTTGTCGCGATTGGATCCAAGTATCCCAGAGCGAGCCATAAACTCGCTGGTGAAGCTCTATTTCATCCCAAGCCTTGGCATGCGGAAGGCGAAGCCCCATCGATCCACGAAACCGCGATTGTCGCGCCGACAGCGTTTATTGGCGCCGGAGCGGCGATTGGTGCAGGCACGACGATCGGGCCGGGTGCCGCCATCGGACCTGGTGTGCAAATTGGCGAACATACCGTGGTCGGCGCCAATGTGAGTGTGCGCTGCGCGCTGATTGGCAATCACGTGAAGCTCTATTCTGGCGCCTCGATTGGCGAGGCAGGGTTTGGCGTCACTGTAGGTCCCGATGGCGCGGAAGATGTGCCGCAATGGGGACGAGTGATCATTCAAGACTATGTCACCGTAGGCGCCAATTCGTGCATCGACCGCGGCGCCTTTTCG
>JALUWJ010000236.1 GCA_027019605.1 Henriciella sp.
GCACGAATAGCTCAAACACTTTGGTGGATCGCCCTGCAATGGACAAGACTGTCTTCTGTGACGCACTGGCCGCAATGATCATCCCGGCATTATCGAATGCGCCGGTTACGATGACACCGCTGCTATCAGCGCCGTTGCAATCGAATGGGGCGTCCTGGCCATTTCTCGCTTTTGTCGGGGTGACTGTGCTCGGCGCGATCGCTGCCATCATTTGGGATATGCACTCAGAATAAGCTTTGGCCGGATGGCTATTCAGCCGCGCGCTTTTGTGAGGCCGAAAGCGCCGGCAGCGTAACGATCACATGTGTGCCTTCGCCTGGCAAAGTTTCGATCCGAACCTGTCCGCCTTGAAGCTCTGTGAGCCGCTGAACCATGGCAAGGCCCAAGCCCGTCCCGGCGCGTCCTTTGGAGTTTCGGCCTTGGGCGAAGGGTTTCGCAATCCGCGCAAGATCATCTGCATCCATCCCGGCGCCGGTGTCACGGACACTCAAGACACACACCCCGTTCTTCTCGAACGCGTGGAGCGTGACTGTGTCGCCCTGCGATGAATACTTAATCGCATTCGACACCAGATTGTCCCAGATCCGTCGCACCGCGCCCGCATCGGCAAGCGCCATGACCTCACCGTCAGACTTGAGTTTCAAATGAACCCCAGACAGTTCGGCGATGCCTTTTGACTGGCGAAACACGCTCTCACCGCTGGCGGCGATGTCGAGCGGTGAGATGTCGAGTTCATAGGTTCCCGCTTCTGCCTTGGCGTATCCGAGAATGTCTTCGATCAAGCGCATCAAGGTGTCACCGCTTTCGCGGATCAATGCTGGATAGTCTTTATAAGCATCTGGCATCGGCCCCCGAATTTCGGCATCCATAATATCCGCAAAGCCGATAATGCCATTCAACGGGCTCTTTAGATCATGACCGAGGCTGGCGAAGAATTGGGTCCGCTCCAGCACCGCGTCCTGAGTTTCATTTTGAGCCTCTTCGCTTGGCAGCAAAAGGATCAGTTCTCCAGATGAGCTTGGCAAACGAAGAATGGAAAAATGACCGGTTTCCAGTGAGATCGAGGAGGCCGCGTCACCCTGCAGCTCCGGGAGGATCTCATCCAGTATCCGCCCTGTTTTGAGCCCCGGCAGGTAGTTTGAGCGCCCAGAATGGCCTCGAATTCGACCTTGTGATGAGACACTGAGAATAAGAACTGGATCGTTCTCAGACACCAGGCGCTCAACCCCGCCGCGCGCTTCAACAGGTCTCGGAGGCTGATCACCCCG
>JALUWJ010000237.1 GCA_027019605.1 Henriciella sp.
TAAACAGTCGTGAACATCAGGAAGAGTTGGAGGCAGCCGGCGTCAATTTCGACAATGTTGTCGCCTGGATGGGGACCCGTAACCCGAACCCGCGCGCATTTGCGGCG
The DNA here is from genome assembly GCA_027019605.1 of Henriciella sp. GTDB lineage: Bacteria > Pseudomonadota > Alphaproteobacteria > Caulobacterales > Hyphomonadaceae > Henriciella. Next base: position 108 of record JALUWJ010000237.1, read on the forward strand.
GTCGGCGGGCGCGGAGTAGAAACCGCCTTCGGTACACTTGGACGGCCCGGCGAGCGCCTCGATGACCAATACATTGCGGATGGCGACCTCAGCGAATTCCAGGATCTGGTCGATGGCGGCCTGACGCTCCTCGCGACCGATGAGCCGTATAAAGTCGCGGCGTTTCTCAGCGCCGATGACGATGTCGCGGCAACCTGCGGCATTGGCTAAAGCACAAAGCGCGCTTGTTCATTCGAGCTAATGAACTCGACCATTTCATCATAGGAAGCGCGTTCGAGCATGCTCATGGCTTCGATGCGTTTGCCGTGTGATCGGGCTGCGTCGAAGCTCTTTTGAGCGTGATTGAGCGCGCTTGCATAGAATTGCATGCGGCGGGTTTCGCGCTCCGGGCGCAGGCCTTCCAATGTTGCGCGTACGCCGACGGCGATGATCGCAAACGCGATCGCCATTGAGCTCAAAACGCTGGGCCAGCCTTCAAAAGGTTTGATCCAAATGGCGCTGATCAAGGCTGCAAAGTTCGCCATGAAAGCGAGGATGACGAGCACATAACTGAGATTGCCGAGGATATGGATCTGCTTTGGCGGCGACGAGAGGAATTTGCCGTCTGCAGACAAGACATAGTTCGTGTACTGGATCTGCCCGCGCATGCGCGTTTCTTCGAATGCACGATAGACCTCTTTGAGGGGCTCTTGCAGGGTTTTGTCGGCTTTTGTGGCGGCATCTTTGGCCCAGGTCTCTTCGATCCAGAACGCGTTTTGAGCGCTTGGATCAGCGACGCTTTGCCCTGAGAACGAGGCCGCCGACGAAATCGTATATTTTGCGTACTCGCTGCCAATTTGGTCGATGAAACTGCGTTTGAACCTTTGAAAAGCGACCGATCGTTTGCTCTGAAACGCCTCCAACCCGTCGCCTGTGCTGATCACTGTTGCGATCTCCACGGCGTGCGAAATCAAATATTGTGCATGCCATTGGCGAAGGCGTTCGGTGATCAGACGTTGTTGCAGCCAGTTGCGTTTGAACTTTCCAAAACCGAGCCCGAGATTTCCAAAGAAGAGCGCCAGAAATCCGATAAACGCCCCCAATATGGTGATATAGCGGAACATGGTTTGATATGCATCAGCATTTTGCCAAATTCCCTTGATCAGAGGCTCGATCGGGAAAGTGAGCAGAGAAATCGTAGCGAAGATCAGCGCCGCAAAACCGATACGTCGGGAGGTGTTTTTGGCGCGAACAGCCTTGCCATCGACGCGCTGAAACTCTTCACGCAGTTCCGGATGGTCGAGCGCGAAGAAGACATTTGGGAAAGTTTTTTGGGCCAGCTCGCGATCGGCTTTCGAAAGCAATAGCTCATCATTGAACCGAAACGTCATGCAGTATGGCCCCCTGTCTCCCTGAGACAGAGAAAACACGCAAGCTCGCCGTGTTGCAAGAAGTTATCCGGCTTATCTTCTGTAACATAATAAGTTTTCGGGATAGGTTTGGGCGAGGGGAGTCCAATATTCTTCTTTTGTTGATGGGATTTCTGTGCCAGATCTTGAGCGTGTGGGTGCATTAACCAAGTTGATTGGGAGCAGCCGGGGACGATGGCGGACATCTTTTTATCTTACAGCCGGGCGGATCGTCCGGTCGCTCAAACCATGGCCGAGGCGCTCGAGGCGGAAGGGTTTTCGGTCTGGTGGGACAAAGTCCTGAGGGCAGGGCAAACCTATGATGAGGTGACTGAGACGATGCTGCGCGATGCGCAAGTCGTCATCGTTTTGTGGTCAGAAACATCCGTGCAATCGAAATGGGTTCGAGCCGAAGCGACGCTAGGCCAGCGCAAGTGTGAACTTGTGCCGGTTATGATTGAAGACGCCGAGCGGCCGATCATGTTCGAACTGATTCAGACGGCAGATTTGATCGGCTGGTCAGGAGACCGCAGCGAGGCGCGCTGGAAAGAGTTCGTCGCTGATGTTCAAAGATCGCTCGAAAAAGCCCGCTCTGGGGCCGAAGAGGCGCCAAGCCCAGCGCCTAAATCCAAAGAAAAATCGAAATCCAAACCGGTTGCTGCGGCGCCTGCGCCAGCGGCAAGTGAACCACCAAAAACGCCCAAAAAGAAAAAGTCTTCAGGCGGCTTACCGCTCTTGCTTGGAGGATTGGTCGTGGTGGGCGGCGGTGCCTGGTACGGGTTGAAGCTGGTGAATGGCGACGGCATCTCCACCACAACGGAAACGACCAAAGTCGCTGAGATTACCGCGCCGCAGTGCGATGTTTGCCCTGAAATGGTCCGCATCGCAGGCGGCGCGTCTTTGCTTGGATCCACCGACGATGAGCGCGGGCGATCTGGCAATGAAGGCCCGCAGGTTGAAACCTCAATCGCGCCTTTCTGGATCGGCAAAACCGAGATCACACGCGCAGAATGGCAAGTCTGCGTCGAGGATGGCGCTTGCCGCCCAGCGCAAAGCAGCGGTGAGGCAGACCATCCAATCACCGGGATTAACTGGTCTGACGCGTCGGGCTATGCCGAGTGGCTGAGTGGGAAAAGCGATTATGTGTTCCGCTTGCCAAGCGAAGCCGAATGGGAATATGCCGCGCGCGCGGGGACCGAGACCCTATTCTGGTGGGGAGATCAGTATCCGGGGCCTGGCGTGGTTCAAGGCGAAGCCAGGGCCGTCTCAGCGCTTCCGAAAAATGGGTTTGGGGTCTCTGGGATGCTTGGAAATGTCCGCGAGTGGGTTGCAGATTGCTATGTGAACTCGCATGCGAATGCACCCTCAGATGGTCGCGCGGTTACAGGCGGGGATTGCGGTCGACGGGTGGTGAAGGGTGGCTCGTTCCGCCTCAACGCGGGCGAGCATCGTCCGGCCAACCGCGCGCGATACCAACAGAGCGTCAGAGATCGCTCCCTTGGGTTCCGGGTCGTGGCTGAGGCGAAGTAGACTCTAATTCGCGCTCTGCACTTCGATTTCGACAAAGCGATTAAGCGGCTGCTCGACCTCGTCGCCGGTTTCCATATTGAGCTGACTTTCACCGAGGCCGATTGCTGTAATCAGATCCGCATCAACGCCGCGCTCGACGAACCAGGCTTTTACGGCGTCGGCATAGCGTTGGGTGCGTGCAAGGTTCTCTTCTTCTGTTCCCACAGTATCTGAGAAGGCACGGATCGTGATCGCAGTGATCTCGGTTTCACCACTGAGCGTGCGCTCTAAGACGGGAAGATACGGCGTCAGATCCAGATCGTCATAGTTTTCGACATAGAAGAAATCCATGAAGGGCAGCGCTTGCGGCACGACAATCGGTTCTGGTTTTGGCGCGGGAGGCGGCGGCGTCAGCGCCCGCGACCCGGGCTCGGGCGTGTCGACAACCGGCGCTGTCGTCGGATACGCGGTCCGGCGCAATTTACAGGCCTGCTCTTTTGGCGAGAGGTTCGTGTTCACGCGGTAATATTGCTCGCCATCCGGTAGATCACCAAACCGCGCGACTTCCAAAGCGCGATCCCGCGGATCGGTCTCGCCGATGGTGCACATCATATCCCAAAGAATGGTTGGATTGTCCGAGTAATAATTATGCCCGATGCCAAATAGTTGCGTCGTCACCGCAGTTGCGTCGATGGTCTGATAGTTTTGCGCGGGCCGAATATAGGGCTTGTTCGTATCGGTATCGCCTAAGCGTTTCGCTTGATTGACCACACCAGAAATGTGCAGCGCGCGATCTGTATCGGAGGTGTAGATGGTGACGTTTGCTTCGAGATTGTCGAACACGCCATTTGCGGCGGCAAAGATATCCCGTTCGACATCCGCAGCGACCAGCAAGATTCGAAACTCAAGTTCATCGCCCCGATCGTGACGTTCAAGATAGTCGCGGGCATAGTCTTCCAGGGCCTGGGTCAGAACACGATTGCCCATCGAGTGCGCGATGATGTTGATCCGGCTGACATCGATATCCTCGGTAAGGATGTCCAGAAAGGCTTCCAGGTGCGGCGCGGCGTCTAAAGAACGCTCTCGATCTCCGCGATAATCCTCCAGCGACAACGCGCCCGCCGAAGGCCAGCTATACAGCACCGGAGCACCGACACTGAAATTCGGGTTGCGAGAGAGATCGTTCGATAATTGCGCGGCACGGACCAGGGCATCGTCAAATTTTACATTGAAACCATGCACAAAGAGCAGGATTGAATCCATGTCGTCTTGATAAATCGCGTCTTGCAATGTCGCGGTGAAGACCTCGCGCCCGCTCTTGGTGATCCGGGTCAGGAACACAAATTCAGCCAGCTTATCGCTCTCTGATGGCGCGGCGCCTTTAACGTGCGGGGTTTCGCCGAGCGCCCGGCTGCCGCCTTCGTCGACAAGCTTTGGTAGCCAAACGTCGGCGCGGCCCAGGTGCAATTGGTCGGCGCTTCGCCCAAGCCCGCCTATCACATCCGTGACGGCGCTGTTTGAGTTGGTTTCGGACAGAACCAGCTCACGATTGGTACCATACCAAACCCGTATGCAATCGACTTTCTGATTAAGGTTTGCCTCTGAGACCAGGGTGGAGCAATCAGTTCCAAACTCAGGATGGCGAATGATCAAAGGACGATTGAACCACCACCACGCAGCGGCTGCACCAGCTGCGATGACCACAAATGCACCGACAAACCACTTCAACATACGTCCACCTCAATCCACACACGCGCGGCAACTTAAATCAAAAGATGCGGCGAGAACAAGCATCTGATCGCGGCGCAAATATGGAATAACTTCTATTCGGTCGCATTCCGAGAAAATCCCGCTATATCGAGCGAAACCTTGGTTGCGGGGAGCTGTTCCATGTCTGATTTCTTGTTGCTTGCCTTTATTCTATTGGTGGCTGGGATCGTCGCGGTGCCGATCGCAACACGCCTGAAACTGGGATCGGTGCTTGGATATCTGATTGCAGGCATCGCGATCGCGCCGATCCTTGGTGTGCTTGGGGTCGATGTCGTGTCGCTCCAGCATTTCGCCGAATTTGGCGTCGTGATGATGTTGTTTCTGGTCGGAATGGAGCTTGAGCCGAAGATCCTATGGCAAATGCGGTCGCGGCTTTTGGGGCTTGGCGGAGGACAGGTTCTTCTGACGATGATGTTGGTGATGTCTGTCGCCATGGCCTTTGGGCAGTCCTGGAACACGGCTCTCATCATCGGGATGATCTTATCGCTGTCCTCGACCGCGATCGTGCTGCAAACCTTGAACGAAAAAGGGCTGATGAAAAGCGATGGGGGGCAAGCGAGCTTCTCGGTCCTGCTCTTCCAAGACATAGCCTTCATTCCGATGCTCGCGGTTATTCCGCTTCTCGCATTCCCCGAAGTTGCCAACCTAACCGCCGGCGGCGGTGATGATCATGGCAACAGTTTCAGTCTCGTCGCAGGCTTGAATGGTTGGCAAACCATGCTCGTGACGCTGGCCGCGATTGGCTCAATCATTTTAGGCGGCAACTATCTGACCCGGCCAATCTTCCGCTTCGTGGCTTGGGCGAAGCTACGGGAGCTATTTACCGCGGCGGCCCTGTTAATGGTGATCGGCATCGCTTTGCTGATGACTTTGGTCGGCCTTTCACCGGCGCTTGGAACCTTCTTGGCAGGCGTTGTGCTCGCCAATTCCGAGTATAAGCATGAGCTTGAAGCCGATATCGACCCGTTCCGGGGTCTCTTGCTTGGTCTGTTCTTCATCACCGTCGGAGCTGGGATCGATTTCAATCTCCTGTCCGAGAATTTTGGGGTCGTGGTAAGCATGACCATGGGGCTCATCCTGCTCAAAGCCACCGTTCTCTTCTTGCTCGGAACCGCCTTCAAAATTCGCGGCGCTCAGCGCTGGCTGTTCACGCTCGGCATGGCGCAGGCGGGCGAGTTTGGTTTCGTTTTGCTAGCCTTCACGACTACCAATGGTATCCTGCCAGACGGAGTTGCCAACCTGCTCTTGCTGGTCGTGGCGCTGTCCATGCTGGTCACGCCATTGCTGTTCATTTTGTACGATCAGATCGTGGCGGGATTGTACGCACGCGGCCAACAGCAAGACGCCGATACGATCGAAGAAGAGAACGGGATTATCATTGCAGGGCGGGGCCGCATGGGCGGGATTGTCGACCGGATGCTTCGCACAGCAGGCTATTCGTCGACGGTGATCGACTTCAGTGCCAAACAGCTCGACATACTGCGCAAGTTTGGGGTGAGCCACACCTATTTCGGCGACGCGACACGGCCCGATCTCTTGCACGCAGCCGGGATTGATAAAGCCAAGCTCTTGATCGTCACGATTGATGATCAACACCAAATCACTGAGCTGGTTTCCTATGCGACGCGGAATTATCCGGACTTACATGTCATCGCCCGCGCGGTTGATCGGCATCATACTTACGAGCTTTGGGCGCATGGCTGCCGGGATATTATCCGCGAAACCTATGACAGTTCTCTCCGGATTGGGCGCTCCGCATTCGAAGCGCTCGGCACCTCGCGTGAAGCGGCGGAGGAGATGAAAATGGCCTTCCACGAGATGGATCAGAATTCGATGATCGAGGTTGCGGACGTGTACGATATCAACATTCCAGGGCACGAAAATGAAGCCTATGTCGAGCGGGTGCGTGAGCGTGCTGAGTCTTGGGAGGCAGAGCTGCATGACCGTATGATGGAGATCATGGAGGACGAGCCTGAGAAGGCTTAATCCATTCCGCCTGACCAAAAAGCGATTGACGATCTCCCGAGTTTCGGGCAAACGCCCGTCTCGGTTGAGGCGCCTGCTGCTCGCGGGACATGATTGTCCTTGGTGAAGACCTCCCAGCCTAGCTGGTCCTAACGCAGACCTTTTCACATCTGGTCTGGCGGCAATGCGAGCCCCGCCCTTTGCTAGACCAAAAGGACTTGTGAAAGGATCTTGCGATGACTTCGCATATTTATACGCGCGTGCAGGCGAAAGCCCGGGCCCGCCAGCTAAAAGCCGAAAGCGATACGCCTCTGAGTTTGGCCGCCGCGCTTGAAATCGTGGCCAAGGATATGGGGTTTCGAGACTGGAACACCGCATCAGCCCGCCTCTCAAATGCGCCGGACACGAACTGGCAGGTGGGCGAACGCGTCAGCGGCCAATATTTGAAGCGAAACTTCACGGGCCGCATTCATGGCGTTCGGGAACTTCAAGCCGGGTCTGGCTATGAAGTGACCATCCACTTTGACGAGCCGGTCGATGTTGTCGATTGGGACAGCTTCTCAGCGCACCGTCAACGCGTGAAAGCCCTTGTGTCCCCAGAAGGCATATCTTGGTCAAAAACCAGCGATGGCGTCCCGCATCTCATCGTGGCACCTGAGTCGGTTTTGATTGTTTGATAGCCTGAGGATGAGGTCCGTGTTGCCAACGAAAGTTGGCATCCATGGCGGCCGCGCGATATTTCAGCCAGCCGCCATGGATCCTCACTTGCGTCAGGAAGACGGAACTGGGTTTTGGAACAAGGCCTAAACCTTCTCAGGCTTGCCTTTGCCGGGGGTTTTTGGCTTTCGCTTGGCCGGCTTGTCCTCGACATATTTGAAGGTCAGTTCGTCCTTCTTCTTGTCGTGGCCAATTTTCACCGTGCCGCCTTTGGCAAGTTTGCCGAACAGCA
>JALUWJ010000238.1 GCA_027019605.1 Henriciella sp.
CATGATCAAAAAGCCAACGCCAAGCGTATCCGATATGGATCGCAACACTTGCCACATAACACCAATCCCTCACTCCGCTGCGGAGTTTGGCAAACTTAGTGACACTTCACAAGCGAGCCCTAGCGATCGAGTTCGACGTCCCAGTAGAGGTAATCCATCCAGGTCTCGTGCAGGTGATGCGGTGGGAATTTCCGGCCCATCTCCTGAAGGTAGTAATTGCTCGGACGATCCGCTTTCCGGGTCGGGTGCATACCGCAATCCTTCGGCATCCGGCCGCCTTTTTTTAGATTGCACGGCGAACAGGCGGCGACGATATTATCCCATGTCGTACGCCCGCCTTTTGACCGCGGGATCACGTGATCAAAGGTCAGATCGTCAGGTGATCCGCAATACTGGCATTTGAACCCATCACGCAGGAAGACATTGAACCGGGTGAAGGCCGGGACGCGGTCCTGGCGCACGAATTCCCGCAGCGCGATGACCGATGGCAAGCGCATCTCGAAGCTCGGGCTGCGCACATAGTGATCATACTCAGCGATGATATCGACGCGGTCGAGGAACACGGCTTTGACGACATCTTGCCAGGGCCAAAGCGATAATGGGTAGTAGGAAAGTGGACGAAAGTCCGCGTTCAATACGAGAGCTGGTCGGCCATTTGGCGGGGCGGAAAGAACCTCAGCCATGAGCGGAAATCTCCGCCATAGGGGTCTTGGATTGTCGAACCTTCGTCTTGAAAGCGAGCTCTCCTTCTTGTTCGCGCACAGTCTTACTGATTCGCTATGTCGATCATATGACACTCGCTTTGACCGTCTAGGTCAAATCAAAAGCCGAAATCTGGAACGAGAATGAGTTCGCTCTTCGGTCAGTCGCGAACCGAATGCAGCCAATCATAAAGAAGATGTGCAGCCACAGCGCGGTAAGGTCGCCAGGTTTCTGCCAGCTCTGAAAACGCCTTCGATGCCAGACGGTCCTCAGCGCCGGAGAGGCGTTTATAGGCTTCCATCAATCCAACATCGCCGTGCGGGAAGGCATCCAAATGACCAAGGGCTGTCATCAAGAACGTGTCTGCCGTCCAAGGCCCGATGCCACGCACCGACAGCAGGGTCGTTCTTGCCGTCTCAATCGGACCCGCTGCGAGCTGTTCAAAATCCAGCACGCCGCTCTCAACCGCCTCCGCGATCGCGAAGAGATGGCCAAGCTTGGGACGCGACAGGCCGCAAGCGAGCAAGCCATCTGGATCATCGGCAAGCACGTCACTTGCCGCTAGATTGGGATGGCGCGCTAGGATCCGTCCCCAAATCGCGTCAGCGGCTTTGGTCGAGATCAATTGATAGACCACAATCATCGCCAGGCTTTGATATGTCGCGGGCCGGTTCCGCCAATTGGGAAGCCCTATTTTCGCATACGCTATTTTGAGATTGGCATCTGCCGCCGCGAGCCTGTCACAGGCGCTTTCAAGCGCGGCGGCGCTGGGCGCGGTCATTTGAGATCGGCGCGCGACCGTCCCTGTACGCGGAGGCCTTCGTCCAGCAAACGGTCGCTACCCGCCTCCAATTGCTGTTCTAATTCGACTAGCATGGCTTTTGGATTCATGCCCGGCGAAATCGGCGGCATGACTTCGTAGACGACTGTGCCGGGCGTTCGCACCATACCCCGCGCGGGCCAGCACAAGCCCGAATTTGTGGCCAGCGGAACCATCGGCACGTCGAGCGTTTTATAGAAGGCGCGCACACCAGCAGGTTTATAATCAGGCGCTGCGCCCGGGTCGCTACGCGTGCCTTCCGGATAGATCAGCATTTGCCGGTTTTCGCCTTTGACGCGGGCCTCAGCAGCCTTGAGCATTTTGCGCATTGTCTTCGCGCCGCCCGAGCGATCAATCGCCAACATCTGAGTTTTCAGGGCATACCAACCAAGCGCCGGATACCAGAGCAGCTCGCGCTTCATGACGAGCACCGGGTCATCAAAGATCAGAAACGGGACAAATACATCAAGCATGGCCTGATGTTTCCCAGCAATCAGCTGCGGGCCACCCGTTACATGCTCTTGCCCGCGAAACTCAACTCGGATGCCGCAGATCAGTTTGAGCCCAAGTACAACCAGGCGCGCATAAAGACGGATCACCCATAGGATCGCACCGCGTGGCAAAAGCAAAGTCGGCAAAGCCAAAATGCCGAGCACTGCCATCCAGCCATAAAGCCAAATCACATAGAGAAACGAACGGATTGCGTTCACAGCGTATCCTTCAACGATGCGAGCACGGTGAGTCTCGCCGCCATACGAGCGGCAAGTCCTGCCATAATCGGCGTCACCAAAAGAATAACAATATCCCAAAAGTCGAGGCTTAAGCGGGGTAAAAGCTGCGCTTCAACGCCTTGTCCGCCACTGCCGGTAAAGACGATCAGCGCCGTAACCATCAACGCAGCAACCGCCCCGCCCAGCCCGGCCTGCAGCGCCAGAATCCAGAACCGGCGCTCGAACAGTCCTGCGATATAGCGATCTTCGGCGCCGGACAGGTGGAGAACGTCGACAATGTCTCTGCGCGCCAGCAGCGCGGCATGCGTGGCAAACGCGATCACCGCGATCGCCGTAGCCGATAGCAAGGCGACAATCGACAAGGCAACCAGACGCAAAACACCGAGCGCGCCGCGTACATTATCGGCATAGCCAGCATTCCCAGCCACATCGCCGTCAATTCCGCTCTCGCTCAGAATCGCTGCGATCTCATCGCTCGGGTCTCCAACCGCGATATCGGCCTGCACGACCATCAACATTGGGATCGGCAAACCATCGGGCATACCGCCAGGCCCGAGGCTTGGCTCGAGCAATGCTTCAACCTCTTCCCGGGACAGGATACGCGCCTCGAAGACATTGGCGAGGTTTTCCACCCGGTTTGCGGCCTGCTCCGCGGTTCGACGGTCCGTATCACGCATGACGACGGTAATGTCGCCCTCGATTTGTGCGCCCCAGGCTTCGGCGGCTTTGTACGTGCCACGGGTTGTTAGGGCCGCGAGGGCGGCGAGGAAACAAAGCGCGCCAATAACGAAGAACAAGGCAGCTTCGCGAGCATCCGTCGCGGGCAAAAGCGGAGAGTCGCGGCGGCTCATTGGGCGGCTCCATACTCGACATCGCGCACCAAGAGCCCATCATTCAATCGCAGCACCGGCACATCAAATTCTCGAATGAGTTCCAAATCATGTGTGGCAATCAAAATGGTTGTGCCGACCCGCTTATTCAGCTCAGCGAAGAGCCGCAAAATCTTGCGTCCCATTTCAGGATCAACATTCCCGGTCGGTTCGTCTGCAATCAGTAGGTCCGGTTTATTGATCAAAGCCCGCGCGATCGCCACGCGCTGCTGCTCACCGCCAGAGAGAGAGGGTGTCGGGGCATCGACGCGTTCGCCCAGCCCGACCCAGCGTAGCAGGTCGATGACTTCATTCTGATACTGATCCGGTTTTTGCCCCGCCACTCGAAGCGGCAGCGCGACATTCTCAAATGCTGTGAGATGGTCGAGCAACCGGAACTCTTGAAAAACCACACCAATCCGTCGCCGCAGCGCCGCAAGTTGCTTGCGTTTCAACTCATAGGTTTGGCGCCCGAAGAGGCGAATTGTTCCGCGTGTCGGCGCATGGGCGAGATACATGAGCTTGAGCAGCGACGACTTACCGGCCCCCGAAGGACCAGTCAGAAAAGTGAAGCTGCCTTGGCGCAAAACAACGTCCAACTCGGTCAACACCTCACCGGTTCGTTCATAGGCCAAACTCACGCCATCAAGGCGCACCGCAGGCTCATCACTCAGGTCCGGTCTAAAGCGAGTCATCTTCATCCTTCAGCAATAGGCTAGAGGCATATCGACTATTCCTAAAAATTGCGCGAATGTCCAAGCCATGATCCTCACGTGCCCAGAATGCGAGACCCAATACTTCGCGGATGACGCCACCATTGGCGATAGCGGCCGGACGGTGAAGTGCGCGACCTGCGGTCATTCCTGGTTTGTCGGCCCGGAAGGAGCAAACGAAGGCGCAAATGCGCTTGGCGCACATGAAGCCTATCGTTTGAAGGTGCGCGAAAGACGTCGCCGTAAAAGCCGCGCCGCAGCGATGAGCGCCTGGACGGCAACTGCCGCCGCTTTCGTCGTGATCTTGAGCGGCCTGGTCTTGTTCCGCGGCGAAGTCGTTAAGCGCTGGCCAGAATCTGCGACGACTTATGCGGCGATCGGCATGCCGGTAAATCGCTTTGGCCTAGAGTTTTTAGACACCGAAGCTGAGCGTTTCTTTGATGGCACAACACCAATCTTAGAGGTGCGCGGCGCCGTCCAGAATACATCCGGGCGCGTCGTCTCGGCACCGCTGGTCCGGGTGATCCTGCTCGACGACAAAGGCACCCAAGTGGCCGAAGCCTTCGCGCCGGTGTCGCCCTCTTCTATCCCTGCGGACGCTCAGGCGGTTTTCGCAGCACGTGTTGAAAATCCGCCTTTTGAATCATTCGAACTTGAACTCGACCTCGTTCCAGCCGATACGGCACTCGCTGAGAACAGGTAAAGCTTATGGCGCTTCCCGAAATTGAGACCATCCTATCCGAAGCCGATCTGATGGCGCGGATTGATGATCTGGCAAAACGTCTCGCCCCAAGCCTTCAAGGTGAATGGACGGCGATCAATATTCTGATTGGGGCAACCCCGTTTACGAGCGATCTGATGAAGGCGCTCGCGCGGTTGGACATTCACCCAATTCTCGACGCCCTTTGGCTTGAGAGTTATCGTGACGCGCGCGAAAGCTCCGGCCGCGTTGTGGTCCGCGCCGATATTGCCCGCGAAATCAAAGGCCGCGGCGTCCTCATCATCGACGATGTGTTCGACACCGGACGCACCCTGGAATTTGCCAAAAGCCACCTATTGGCCAAAGGCGCTCGCGAAGTGATTACCTGCGCCCTCGCGCGCAAACCGTGGGCCCCTGAGGGCGAGACCAATGTCGATTTCCACGCCTTCGACGCGCCAGGCCGCTTTCTTGTCGGATACGGTATGGATGATGCCGGGTTGTATCGCGGCCTGCCTTATATCGGCGCGCTCGACTAAAGGTTTCGATCCAGCCATTCGAGAATATCCGCGCTGACTTGCTCAGTGCCTGGCTCATCGACGATCCAGTGCGCGTGATTTCCGTACTCGATATAGTCGCCGGGATGGCCCGCTTTTGCGTATTTCGCGCCGACTTTCCGGACCGCCTTGATCACCGTTGCACGATCTTTCTTAGCGCCAATCGTCAAGGTTGGAACGGTTATTTTCGACTCTTCAATCGCGCCCGGGTTCGCCAGGTCGTGGTACACACGCCCACTATCAAACAGCGCATCTGCATAGATCTCGTCATGTCTGTCCTTGGGCACAGCGTTCAACACGCCCCAGGAAAACCCATTGGGTCCAACTTTGAAAACACCGCCCGGTACATTTTTCTGACCAACTTTGACAATGTTCCAGAAGGTTCGCACCACTCTGAGATCTGTGACCGTGCAGCCTTTAGGTTGCGCCGGCGTCAGGAAAATGCCCGCCCGAACAGCGCCGGCTTCGGTCAGTTTTTGCGCAATCAAACCGCCCATAGAATGCCCGATCACCACGGGCGGCTCGCCTGTCTTCTCAGCGAGATCGCGCGCCATCTTCTGGGCGACCTCGATATAGTCGCCAAGGGTCAAATCCGCGAGCCCGTCTGGGGCATCATCCTTGGTACGCAAGTCTGGGAATAGGGTTGGTGTTTCGCACGTCCAACCGGCCATCGCGAAATCGCGCTTCATGCGATCCCAAACATCGCCGCCGCATCCGACACCATGGATCATCAACAGTGTTTTGCTCACCGCTTTTGGCCTCCCGAATCCTGTTTCGGGAGAGCATAGGCTGACTTATCGGAGAATGGAAATCGCAGCCCTAAACCGGGATACTCCAGGGCTCAAACCGTTTCGCCACCTCTTCATAAACGGGGCGTTTGAAGGGCACGATCAGGCTTGGAAGTTCTTCCAATTTCGCCCAGCGCCAAGCATCAAATTCCGGCGTATGCTTGTCCAGCCGGACGTCGCTATCAGACCCTTTAAACCGAAGCGCGAACCACTTCTGACGCTGCCCCAGATAAGGCCCGCCCATGCGCCGCAGCAGATCTGGTGGAAAGTCGTAATAGAGCCAGTCATCGGTCTCTTCGAGCACATCGACCAGCTTTGCGGCGACGCCGATTTCTTCATCCATTTCGCGCAGCGCCGCCTCGGCCGGGTCTTCACCCTTGTCCACGCCGCCTTGCGGCATTTGCCATTGGAACGCGCCGCGGCCATTCACGCGTCGGCCAACAAAAACGTGTCCGGCTTTAGAAAACAAAGCCAGACCGACATTGGCGCGATATAGCGCGGGATCTCGTTTCTTGTCGCTCACCCTTGCGGGTCTAGCTGAGCCTGCCGAATCTGACCAGCACCCAGCGACTGTTTCGCATAATAGGAGGCCGGAGCGAGCGCGATGCCCTTCGCTTCCAGCGTTGGCAGCCATTCTTTCAGAATATCAAACGTCACCGGGAACGGCATCCCCGTTCCAAGCGCGCTACCTTGTTCGAGCGCTGTCGATTCCAAAATCAGCAATTGCTGCGAAATTTCATCTGCGCCAGGGCGCGCATCAATCCAGGATGTGGCTTTGCCGAACGCCAAATTAGCTTTGCGCGCGCTTTTTTCGAAATCGGACCGGACCAAACGGCCATCTTCGAACATTGCCACCCCTTTGTCGCTCAGCGCGCCGAGAACCGGATCGACCGCGTCTGTATTGGTCGCAAATTTATCGCCCATATAGTTCATCACACCGACATAGCCGGTTGTGCGCGCCAAGAGAGATGCCAGACGCCGTGTGTTCTCATCTGCCGACAGGTCTGCCTTCATGACCTGCGAGTGCGGACGCTGGCGACCATAATCATATGGCTCCATTGGCAGCTCGATCAGAACCTCGTGCCCAGCGCGGCGTGCTTGGCGAACCCAGCCGCGCAAATTGTCCGTGGTTGGGGCAAAGGACAGGGTCACTTCAGGTGGAAGCTCTTTAATCGCGGCGCGCGTTCGACTTGGGTTTGTTCCTAAGCCGCCGACAATAATTGAAACGGTGGGCTTTCCGTCGACATTGTCAAACGGGCGGGCGTAACGAGCCAGCGGCGCATTTTCTGAAATCACAGGTGCGGTTTCGACCGGCGCTGCAGACGCGACCTGGATCTGAGAGACTTGGCTATAGGTTTGGCCGGGCAGAACCGTACGACCATTTATCCGAATGCCTTTGGGCGTGTTATTTGCCGTTGCAACGGCTGCAACCGGCCGCGCTTCTTGATACTCGACGCCAAGATCAGGCTCTGCCGCTTGTGAAGAAGGCGCGGTTTGCGGGGCCTGGCTCGGTCCAAGCGCTTGCTGGTAGCCTGGCAAACGCGGGTTCAGCTGCGGTGCATCTTCCGGAGCCTCGTCAAACAAAGCAACCCGCACGCTCGGGCTTCCGGCATCTGCACTCCCAAACATGTGCATGGCCGATCCAGCCGATCCCAAAACGAAAGTCAGCGTGAATGCGCCCAAGGCGCTGTGTACGAGGCCACTTCGAAAAGGG
>JALUWJ010000239.1 GCA_027019605.1 Henriciella sp.
AGTGGCACAGTCGGTAAGTCCAACAAATGGATCGTCAGTGCTTGGTTCCTTGATCACGAGCACGGTCTTGGTTGCCGTAAGATCAGCTGACTCAACCCGAATGATACCGGTTGCAGCGAACAAACCGTCAGCCACGCCCGCCGTTTCAGCTGCCGCAACGCCGACGCCGTCGGCGAGAACATTCTGCGCCGCGCCGGTTAGAATGTTCGCCCCGCCAGAGGCTGCTGTAACAGCACCCGGGGTCGCCGATGCTTCGAGCAAGAAGGCTGTTGGGTCACGAACTTCCGCGACCAGAGTGACATCGTCGGACGAGGTATCACTTAGTCCAGCCGGTACGGTTCCCTGAACCTGAACGAACACCCGGACCCCTTTCGGCACATCCGCCGTAAACGCCGCAGATCCAGCTGCCGCGCCGATGGGCGTCTCAGCCAGCACCGTATAGGCACCATCATCGTCTGTCCCGTTATCATTGGCATCAAGCAGATAGCGAACAATCAATCCGGTGGAATCAAATGTTAGACCACCTGAGTCCAGATCCGCAATCGAGAACGAGTAAGCAGCGGTATCGTTGCCTTCATTCAGAACTTCAAATGTGAGAGTCGCATCAACACCCGCCGCGGTCGACAGCGGACTGTTTGTGGCCGTAACGATCAAATCGATCTTACGGTCAACCGTAAACAATGTCGGTGTGCCTTGCACGGTTGCCCCCGTCGGAGGGCTAACATTGTCATTGGTGATCACCGGCTGAGCCGTGCCAGAGACACTATAGCTCAACTCAAATGTATTCGAGACCGAGGTCCCGGCTTCTGTTAGATTGTTGGCCGCATGCGCAGCCCCCGCCAAGCCAAGACATACCGCCCCGGCAAGGCCCGAACGGAGGGAAATCCTCCGCGCCTTTGAATAGCTCATTATCCGCCCGCTCCAATTATTTTTTTAAAGCTTGGGCGGACCCTGACACAGAACTCTTAACATCATCCAAAAGCTAATGCGGTTTGTGAAATTTCACTTATCGACAGGTCGACGCAGCGCGATCGATCGCAGCGGAAGACCCTTTCAAAGAGAAGTGATAGGTCACCCGCGTATTGCGCGATGAGGTCGCTTCAACACGCAGTTCACTGCCGCGTTTAAGCTGGCGGACCAGCCGCGCATCATCATTGTCTTGCGCGAAGGCTTCCCGACCAACGCCAAACAGCGACCAGTCTGAGCGCCCAATCTTGGCCTTGCCTGGCAGGTCCCCACGCAATTCATATCCAACTTTCAGACTTGGTTGATTGCGCGCTTTTCCAGACTGCCAATTCGACACATAAAACCAAACGTCGCCATGATCTGCAGATTTCGGCGCCTTATCTGTCGCCTGAGTCGCCGCATAACACAGGCGTTCACCACCCACATTCTCTGTAAAAACGACCCAATCAGAATATTGCCGCACCACGGTTGGATTGGCGGATGCAACAAAGATTTGCGCGCCAAGCACCGATCCGAGAAGGGCAAAAGCAAGCCGATGCATATAAACTCTCCTACATGCAATAAAATATATAGCCAGGGACCGAATTCTTATGTAATGTCCTTAGGGCTGAAATAAGACATACTAGATTAACGGGCGATTATGACTTTGTTGTCTCGCAAAGGTTGCAATTCTTCTGGTTTGAGCGCTTTATACGAGTGTGAAGCGGCGCAGGGGAAACACGTGTCCCTCGAAACCACAGGTAGCGATCCGTCCGAACGGGAGCGTCTGGCAGATTGCATTGAGCAAATCGCCGCGGCTCAGTCGCGCGCTGCGTTTGCTGAAGTCTTCGAGTATTTTGCACCGCGCCTGAAAAGCTATTTGATGCGCCTGGGCAGCGATTCTTCAAGCGCTGAAGAGATTATGCAAGAGGTCATGCTCAACGTTTGGCGCAAGGCGGGCCAGTATGATCGGCGCCAAGCATCGGTCTCGACCTGGATTTTTCGCATCGCCCGCAACCGCCGTATCGATACGCTGCGGCGCACGAATAAGCCTGAACTAGACGCCGAAGACCCAATGCTGCAGCCGGCACCGGCGGAACAACCTGACATTACGGTCAATCGCGCACAGCTGGAAGTCAAAGTGCGAGATGTGATCGAAACCTTGCCGGAGGAACAGCTCGTCCTCCTCAAAGCGGCCTTCTATGAAGGGCTATCCCATTCCGAAATCGCGAAATCCTTTGGCTTACCATTGGGCACCGTGAAGTCTCGAATTCGCCTGGCATTCATGCGTTTACGCGGCTCTTTGGAACGCGATCACTGAGTATATGACTGCAATCTGGAGCTGCATTTGCTTGACGATAACCTTGATCCGACAATATCGCCGAAAGAAAGTGATAGTTTCAAGGAGCGCGCAACGCCAATGGGCAAAGCGACGATCAATGATTTTGGCGAAGTTTACAGCAGTTACGCTGCTGGCTGCCTAGACCCGGCTTTCTGCCTTTTGGTGGAAACACAAGCCGCTCTGCGCCCTGAAGTCGCCCGAGCAGTCGCGCGGGCTGAGACGATTGCCGGTGTGTTTTTTGAGTCTGAAGAACGCGCAGCTGTTAGCGCAGGCGCTATGGATGCAGCGCTTGCGATGATTGACGCCTTCGAAGCAGGTGAGCCGCCAAGCACGCGCATGCAAGCTGCGACCCTCGCCGGAGAAGGCCTGGACGAACTGCTCGACTTGCCAGAACCCTTGCGCGAGACGGCCCTGTCTTCTTTTCAAACCAATAAGTGGCAAGGCCTCACGCAGGGCATCCGTCGTCTTAAGCTGGATGCGGGCAGCGATGCCGAGGTCGAGCTTTATCGCATCGAGCCAGGCTGCACGGTTCCAAAACATAGCCACAAAGGCAGCGAATTCACTCTGGTCGTATCTGGCGGTTTTAGCGATGAAAGCGGGTCCTTTGGTCCTGGCGATCTCAGCCTCAAAGGTCCGAACGATACACATCAGCCCACGGGCGACCTGGATGGCGTATGCTATGCGCTCGCAGTACGCGATGGCGGCTTAAAGTTCACCGGTGTTATGGGTCTGATCCAACGCCTGGTAGGTCAGTAAACTATCTGACAATTTCAAATTTGCGGGTCTCAAACACGGTCAGCACCTGCTTGAGGTCGCGGCCACGTTTTAGAATTTGACCTTGTGCGCCGAGCACAGAATAGGCGCCCTGCATACGGGCGAGCGCTGGTGTTTTGACCACAGTCCAATTTGGCGTCTCAGCGTGCCGCCGAAAAATCGCAAACACGGCTTGGTCTTTGTGCGCGCCAATTGCGTAGTCTTTGGCCTGACCTGACATCACCAAACGTCCATAGACGTCGAGAATCAGGTTCATTTCATTGCGTTGAAACGCGATTTTGGGGTGTGGTGGCTTTTTTTTGAGAGGCGTTATTTTGCTCATGAAGCGCGTATTCGTTACAGTTACCCTTGTCGTGACGCATTTTTAATCCGGAATTAGGCAGTTTTGCCCCATTCACGCCTTGCCGCGGTCACCGATTACGATCAGTTTGCAATTGTCGGGCGGCGAAGTCTAGCAGTCTTTCCGGACCCATCAGCCCCCCCAGCCCCCCGGGGCGACTGTTTTGAGCCGCTCGACACTCAATTCCCACAAAGCGAATCTGGTCGTAGCGGTCTGTTTTGGGCGCGCTTTTTCCTGCATGAACAGAAATTTAGCTGCACCATCTTGGTGTTCCCTTTACTGGCCTGCGCTAACGAATGAGGTTAACCGACTTCTGGCAACAGACTGCGACCCTAAATGCTTGAGCTTCAAAATCTGAAAAAAGTCTTTGAAGAACATGTCGCGGTGGCGGGTCTGAGCTTTGCGCTGGAAAAAGGCGAAGTGCTCGGATTCCTCGGCCAAAACGGCGCCGGTAAATCAACCACTATGCGAATGATTGCAGGCGTGCTCGAACCTGATGCGGGCGATGCGATCGTCGCAGGCCATTCGATCACAACCGAGCGGCGCGCCGCCCAAAGCAAAATCGGATACTTGCCCGAAGGCGCCCCGCTATATCGTGACATGACCCCGCTGACATTTCTGCGCTTCATGGCGGATGCGCATGACTTGCAGCGCGGGGACCGAAAGAATGCAGTGGATCGGGTCATCGCCGATGCGCGCATTGGCGATGTGACGGGTCAGCAAATCGCCTCTCTGTCGAAAGGATATCGCCGCCGTGTGGGCCTCGCCGCAGCTCTGATTCATGATCCGCCCGTACTTCTACTCGACGAGCCAACCGATGGGCTCGATCCGATCCAGAAGCGCGCCGTACGGGCTTTGGTGGCCCGGATGGCACCCGAAAAGGCGATCCTGATCTCAACCCATACTCTGGACGAAGTGCCCGCCATGTGCTCGCGCGTGATTGTCGTCGACAAAGGACGTATCGTCGCCGATGAAACGCCAGACACGCTCGCCAAGAGCAAACCTGGCGGCCTGGAAGAAGCGTTTATCGATCTAGCCGACAGCCGCGAGGCCCAGCGATGCTAGGGGTGGATTGGCATGGCCTCATCACCGGCATCCGCGCGGCCTGGCGGCGTGAGATTTCCGCCTACTTCGCCACACCGCTCGCTTATGTCTTCGTCTCCATTTTCCTCTTGGTGCTGGGGATTTTCACCTGGGATCTTTCGCGCTTTTTCGACACGGGCGCCGCGGACCTGGGTCCATTCTTCTACTGGCATCCATGGCTATTCATGCTGTTCATGCCGGCCCTCGCGATGCGCCTTTGGGCCGAAGAGGCGAGCCAGGGCACGTCGGAACTTTTGCTCTCATTGCCGGTCAGCCTGTCCGGATTGGTGATCGGCAAACTCCTGGCAGCCTGGACAGTGGCGGCGATCGCGCTGGTGCTGACCTTTCCATGGTGGATCACCGTCAATATTCTCGGCCCTGCTGACAATCCCGCCATCGCGCTCACCTATTTTGTCAGCCTGATCATGGCGGGAGGATATCTCGCCATTGGCGCAGCCGTTTCAGCGCTCACACGCAGCGCTGTTTTGGCCTTCGTAATTGGTGTCCTGGTCGCATTCATTCTGACTGCGGCTGGATGGCCGCTGGTTTCCGGCGCGATCGCGAGCGCGCTCGGCCCTGCCGCTGGAGATGCAGTCGCGCAGTTTTCATTCGTCACACATTTTGAAACGGCGCAGCGCGGTGTCTTGGAGCTGCGCGGCTTATTCTTTTTCTTCGGGTTTATTGCCCTGTGTGTTGCGCTGAATACGCTGTTTATCAGTCATCGCCGCGGAGGCGCCCAATGAGCCCGCGTCGTTTCCTGATTTCGGCCACGGTCTTACTGGTTGCGATATTCGCCGCGGCCAATTTGCTCGCCCATTCCTGGTTTGCGGGCGCGCGTGCAGACTTTACCGAGAACCAACTCTACACGCTGTCGGACGGGACAAAGTCGACGCTCTCCAATCTGTCTGAGCCGATTGATCTAACCTTTGTGTACACAAGAAGCGTTGGCCAGGACTTTCCGGCTGTGCGCGCCTATGCGGTCCGCGTCCGCGAATTGCTCGACGCGTATCAGACGCTTGGCGGCGTCGATATTCGCCTGCGCGAGATCGATCCAGCCCCATTTTCCGAGGCCGAAGACGAGGCCCTCGCCGCTGGGCTGGTGGCCGTCGATACGAATGGCGGTGACCCGCTTTATTTCGGCCTGATTGGCCGAAATGCTGTCGATGATGAGCGCGTCATCCCATTCTTGGCGCCGGAACAAGAAACCAGCCTTGAATATGACATCACGCGCATGATCGCGCGCCTGGATCGTCCAGAACCAGCACGGATCGGATTGCTCTCGACGCTGCCAGGCATGAGCGCGCTGACCGATGAAGCCGGTTACTCGCTGCGCCGCGAAATGGGAAAATCATTTACCGTCGAATTGATCGAAGAGAATTTCGTTGAGCTGCCAGCGGAGATCGACGTTCTGATGCTGGTCCACCCGCCGGAATTCACACCATGGCAACTATGGCAAATTGATCAGTTCATCTTGCGAACAGGCCGCGCGCTTATTCTGCTTGATCCAGCCGCCAAGACTGCGCAAGGCACTGGTCCATTCAACATGACCAACCGCCAGATCAGATCGGATCTCGACCTGTTTGCCCCGGTTTGGGGCGTTCGACTGGCGGAAGATGCTGTGGCGGATACTGAAACGGCGCTGTCAATCGAAGCAGATGCTGGCGAAGGGCGCACCACCGTTTTGCAACACCCGTTATTCTTAGCCGTGCCGCCAAGCCTGATGTCGCGCGACAGCATAGTGACAGCCGATCTTGGCCGCACTGTGAATCTCGGCGCGCCGGGACGATTGATCCTGGCAGACAATGCCCCCGGCACCCGCGAAGTTTTGATGCAAACCGGCCCTGCCCCGAGCGCAATCCCAGCCGGCCGCGCCGCGGTGGAGATCTCTGCCGGAGATACGATCGGGCTGTATCGAGCCAGTGATATTGGACCGGCGCCGCTCGCGGTGCGCGTGTCAGGTCCCTTGATCAGCGCGTTTCCAGATGGAGCGCCGCCGCCCGACATTCCAGATGATCCGATCTATGCTGAACTTGCGCGAGCTGCTGCCGCTGAAGCCCCGCCGCATATGTCAACGAGCGCGGTGGACGCTGACCTAATCATCCTGTCCGATGCAGATATGCTGGACGACGGCTTGTATCTCGACCTTCAAAGCGGCATCCCATTCGCCGATAATGCGACTTTCATATTGAACGCTCTAGACAGCTTGTCGGGCGGATCGGAATTGATGAGCTTGCGCGCACGCGCCCCAGGCAGGCGCCCGATGGAAACCGTCGATCGCATGCGTGAAGAGGCGCAATCGCGTTTCTTCAGCGAGCAAGCCCGTCTCGAGGCCCGCCTCGCGACCTCACAGCAAAGATTAGAAGAGCTACAGACCGTTGGCGCAACGGGCGGCTTTTTCGACGGCGATATCAGCGCCGAACTGAGCGCTGGTGAACGCGAAGAGCTCGCGCGGCTGCGAGAGGATATCGTTTCAACGCGAAGCCGCCTCAGGCAAATCGAAAGAGACTTTCGGTCTGATATTGATCGGTTGGAACTGAACCTGCGTCTGTTTACGATACTTACAGGTCCGCTTCTGATTGGCGGCCTTGGTCTTTTGCTGTTTGCGCGCAATCGGCGGAGATCGGCGACATGAGCCAGATACATCACCAATCGCGGCGAAAATCCGTCCTGACACTGCTCGGGATCGCGGTCGGACTTTGGGTCCTACTCGGGCTAAAGGGGCTCGCGACCGGCACGCCCGGGTCATCCCACAGCCGCATGGGATCCGCGGTGCTAACAGACTTTGGTGCGGCCCGCGTCGAGGCCAGTCGCATCCGTTTCACCTTGGCAGATGAGAGCTATACTTTAGAGCGCTCTGCGGCGGGTTGGGTGATGGCGGAAACTGGGGGGTATCCAGTTCGCCTAGACCGCATATCTGACCTCGCCAGCGGGCTGGAGACGCTGAGTTATGATGTTCGTCGGACCGATGACCCTTACAAGCACGATCGGCTCGGTCTCGGTGATCCGATCGAGGGTGGAAATGGCGTCCTGGTGGAAGTGTTTGGCGCCGAAAATGAGCTCTCATACGCCGTCATTCTAGGCCGCAAGAACGAAGATCTGTACGTA
>JALUWJ010000240.1 GCA_027019605.1 Henriciella sp.
CCATGAATCTTGAGTTTTCGCCCGAAGAAATTGCGTTTCGCGCCGAAGTCCGCGCGTTTATTGAGGAAAATTATCCGGAAGAGCTAAAGGAAATCGGCTCCCGCGAAGACCTGACGCGCGATCAGTTTCTGGCTTGGCATAAAGTGCTTGGCAAAAAGGGCTGGGCAGCTCCGGCATGGCCAGAGAAGTATGGTGGTACGGGGTGGACCTCGACTCAGCGTTACATCTGGTCAGAAGAAAACGCCCGCGTCGATGCGATGATGCCGCTGCCTTTCGGCGTCTCAATGGTTGCGCCGGTGATTTACACATTCGGCAATGAAGAGCAGAAAGAGCGCTACCTGCCGAAAATCCTTTCGGGCGAAGAGTGGTGGTGCCAGGGCTATTCAGAGCCGGGCGCAGGTTCCGACCTCGCGAGCTTGAAAACAACGGCGGTCCGCGATGGCGATCACTATGTCATCAATGGCCAAAAAACTTGGACGACCCTCGCTCAGCATGCTGACTGGGGCTTCTTCCTGTGCCGCACCGACCCGACTGCATCGAAGCCACAAGAGGGCATCTCCTTCATCCTGGTCGACATGAACACACCAGGCATCGAAGTGCGCCCAATCATCACGATTGATGGCGGCCACGAGGTCAACGAAGTGTGGCTGACAGACGTCCGCGTTCCGGTTGAAAACCGCGTTGGCGAAGAGAACCAAGGCTGGACCTATGCGAAATTCCTGCTCGCTCACGAGCGGTCCGGGATTGCCGGCGTTGCCCGCTCAAAGCGCGGCGTTGAGCGTCTTCGAAACATCGCTTCGACCGAGTTGATTGACGGCGAGCCACTGATCAAGGACGACTCGTTCGCCCGCAAGATCAGCCAGCTCGAGATTGATCTGACCGCATTGGAATTCACTGAGCTGCGTACGCTCGCTCGGGAATCAGAAGGCAAAGGCCCGGGACCAGAAAGTTCCATTCTCAAAGTCAAAGGGACTGAGATCCAGCAGCGTCTGACTGAGCTCACCTTGGAAGCCGTCGGGACTTATGGTGCGCCAGACTTCCGCGGCTTCCCAGAAGATGGATCTAACGAGTTTCCGATCGGTCCCGACTATGCTCACCATGCCGGGCCAAACTATTTCAATTTCCGCAAGACCTCCATCTATGGTGGGTCGAACGAAATTCAGCGCAACATTATCACGAAAATGATCCTGGGCCTGTAAGGGCAGCCGGGCAACAGGAGGGAATATAGATGGACTTCAATTTCACCGAAGAGCAGACCATGATCCGCGACAGCCTGGCACGGCTGATCCGCGAGCAGTACGATTTCGAGACACGCATGGGCGTGGTCAAAAGCGAAAGCGGTTGGCGCCCTGAAATGTGGGCTCAATTTGCCGAGCTGGGCCTGCTAATGGCGCCGTTCAGCGAAGAAGATGGCGGCCTTGGTGGCGGCCCAATCGACTCGATGGTCGTCATGGAAGAGTTCGGTAAAGGCCTCGTGGTTGAGCCTTTCGTGCCGAGCGTGGTTTGCGCAGGCGGCTTCCTGAAGCATGCGGGCAGCGCGGCACAAAAAGAAGAGCACCTCCAGGCGATTATGGGCGGCGCATCGACCTTTGCGTTTGCTTATGCTGAGCCTCGCGGCCGCTACAATCTTGCCGATCTCGAAACCACGGCCAAGAAAGACGGCTCTGGTTATGTGCTGAACGGCCACAAGTCAGTTGTGATCGGTGCACCTTGGGCTGACAAACTGGTCGTCACTGCGCGGACCGGTGGTGATCGCCGCGATGCTGGCGGCATTTCTGTCTTCATCGTCGACAAAGACGCGGATGGCGTAACAACTCGCGACTATCCAACAGTCGATGGTCGCCGTGCTTCAGAAGTGTACTTCGAGAACGTGTCTGTCGGAGCTGATGCTCTGATCGGTGCTGAAGGCGAAGCCTTGCCTCTGATCGAACAAGTCGCAGACGAAGCAACAGCCGCGATCTGTGCGGAAGCTGTTGGCGCCATGGGCGTCGCGCATCAGATGACGGTCGAGTATTCACGTCAGCGTAAGCAGTTCGGCACGCCAATCGGCAAGTTCCAGGTTCTGCAGCACCGTATGGTCGACATGTTTATGGAGCATGAGCAATCGATTTCCATGACCTATATGGCGACCCTCAAGTTGGGTGAAGACCCGGTTGAGCGCAAGAAAGCTGCGTCTGCAGCCAAGGTTCGCATCGGACAGTCTGGCCGTTTCGTTGGCCAAGAGTCGATCCAGATCCATGGCGGCATGGGCATGACGGAAGAGCTTGCTGTCGGGCACTATTTCAAACGCCTGACCATGATCGATAGCGAGTTCGGCAATGTCGATCACCATATGCGCCGCTACACCGGGCTGAGCGCAACAGACTTGAAGGCTGCGGCTGAGTAAGCTTCACCTTAACTAGACATCGATCCCTGCCGTGCGGTTCCGTGCGGCAGGGATTTTTGTTTGGGGGAAGGGGTGATTTGAAGTTGATTGAAACGGAGCGGCCTTCGAATCAAAGCGTCCAAGCCACTTGCGCACCGAAGGCAAGCAGCTGCAACGCTGCGAGGGCCGCGAACACTAAGCGCCACCTCAAGCGAGTGAAGCGCCACCACAGAATACCCGTCGCGATCAAGGCGCTCACCGTTTCAATTGCGCCGCCGATCAATCCATTCTGAGCGGGATCCCAATACGAGACCGGCGAGGCAAAGCGCCAATCGCTGAGCGGCCAGAAATGCCTGTGCGCGTCATCGGCATGAAGCGGAAAGTCGAGTGCAATGTGGAGCAGGGCGGCGCCGGCGAACACGGCCCAAAGATTCCATCTCTGCCAGGCGGCGATCGCCAAAAGGGCGCCGAATAAAACGAATGAGTTCGAGGCGGCACCGAACGTCTGCCAAGGTTCGGTCCAGTATTGAACATTCCAGGTCTCATCGCCGCTCCATCCTTGCAGACGGCTCCAGGCGAAGAAGACGAACATGGACGCATCCGGGATGAAGGTGCCGCCAATCACCATCCAATTTCGTTTTGGAGCGTCCTTACGCGCAAGCGCCGCGCAGGCAATCACCATGTGAGCGATCGTGTTCATACACTCAAACCGCACAGGACTTGCCGCGAAGCAAGTGGTGACACCGCTCTTCTCGTCTGTAAAAGCAGACCAAAGTTTCCAAGGAGCCCTCAATGTCTGTCATCAAACTCGAAAAGAATGGACCGATCGCAACTCTAACGCTGACACGGCCAGAGATGATGAATGCACTTGGTCAAGAAGGCGATGGCGCTGCAGTGGCCGAGGCGTGCGCAGAGATTGAAGCAGATCCAGCGATCCGTGTTGCGATCCTAACCGGAGAGGGCCGCGCTTTTTCTGCGGGTGGGGATGTCAAAGCGATGCGTGATCGCACCGGCGCGTTTGCTGGCTCGCCATACAGTGTCCGCGAAGGTTATCGCCGCAATATCCATCGCATCGTAAAATCGCTCTACAATCTCGAGACGCCGCTGATCGCTGCGGTGAACGGCGCTGCGATTGGGCTGGGGTGCGATGTTGCCTGTATGGCTGATGTCCGGATTGCGTCCGATAAGGCGAAGTTTGGCGTGACCTTTCTGAAGCTCGGCCTGATCCCCGGTGATGGTGGGGCCTGGCTCTTGCCACGCATTATCGGAGCCAGCCGCGCCGCCGAGCTTCTGTTTACGGGCGATGTCATCGATGCAGCGACCGCTGCCGATTGGGGGCTTGTTTCTCGCGCGGTGCCAGGCGAAACCCTGATGGACGAGGCGATGGCGCTTGCGACGCGAATGGCGGGCCAGCCGCCGCAGAGCCTGCGCGTCGCCAAAACACTGCTGCGCCACGGCACGACGTCCAGCTATGACACGATTATGGAAATGTCGGCCGCAGCTCAGTCGATGATGCACCACACTGAGGATCACATTGAAGGGGTCAATGCGATCCTCGAGAAGCGGACGCCAAGCTTCGAAGGTAAGTGATTACAGCGCCCGCGAAATGATCAGGGCGGATAAGATAAAGCCGCCGAGATAGGTGCCGAGCGCGCCGATCGCTTTCAAAATGTGCGGCTTTTCGAGCGTCTTGCAGATCAAAAAGCCGAGCGCGTGGACGAAGCGTGAAACGGTCACGGCGATGATTGTCCAAGTGACGAGGCCGCCCAAGTCACGACCGGTATAAGCGAAGCCTGTGACCAGAAACAAAGCGATAAGCAGGCCGGCATATTCGGCTGAATTGCCATGCGCGCGCTGGGCCTTCGCCATGGCGGATGTCGGCTCCAGCGGTGCACCATAGGCCATTGTGTTACTCGAGCCGCGCTGGACGCTGGTCCAGAAGGCGAGCAGTAGGGTCAGGATCGCAAGCGCGGCGGAGCAGATTAGAATTGTTGTGTGCATCTCGTACAACCTCCCGTAATATCCACGTAGTGTAGTGTGCTTCGGCAGATCCTCAAAGACGGGTGGGGTCTGATGGACATTTCGCCCTTGAGCTCAGGTGCCCGCAATTGCGGCAGTCCGAGTAGAAAAGGCAGATTGTGGAGTTTTACCTACTGACTTTCGGCCATCTCGCATTATCTGCAGCAGCATGCGCTTAATTCGCTCTCCATTGTCCGGGCCGCTGGCGGCCCTTGCCGTCGCAAGCTGCGCCACGGTTCCTCCAGCACCAGAAGCGCCGGAACCGCTCAATCCGGGTGAAAGTTTCACGGCCGTGAACAGCGCGCTCATCTCCCAAGCGCCGGTTGCAAGTGACTGGTGGGAAAGCTTCTCCGATCCATTGCTCACCGAACTGGTCAATCAAGCGCTGACGGAAAACAAGAGCATCGCGGTTGCCGAGGCGAACATCTCTGTCGCCAGAGCGATCCTTGCGAGACAGTCGCTGGGAAGGTCTTTTTCTTCCAGCACGGCCGCCAGCGCAGACCTTGGTCGAGCAGCGCGCGAGGGCGCAAACACCGAGTTCAGCGCCGATGGGCAGTTGGGGGCGAGCTGGGAATATGACGCGTTTGGCCGGATCGAGTCGCAAATCGAAAGCGCCGCGTTTCGGGTTGAACAGCTAGATCAACTTCGCCGCGACGTCGCAGTGACCGTCGCTGCCAATACGGCTTTGGCTTATGTGGATTATCGAGGCAATCAAGTGCGTCTTGCGGTGGCGCAGCGAAATGCCGAGCTTCAAGGCGAAAGTGTCGAATTGTTGCGCGTCTTGTTCGAAAACGGACGGGCAACGCGCCTCGATGTCGAGCGCGCCGAGTCGCAATATCGAACGACATTGGCTTCGTTGCCGCTTTTAGAAATCAATATTCGAACCGCGGCGACCCAATTGGCGGTGTTGACCGGACGGGCAGATCTACAAATTGACGAAACCGCGTTGAACTCAGAGAGCGGTTCAGCAACCATTCCGGTCCCGCCGGATACATTGACGGTTGGCCGGCCAGAAGAACTGATCCGCCGCCGTCCAGATATTCGCGCTGTTGAAGCAGATATCGCGCGATTACTGGCGCTCGGAGATGTCGAGCGTGCGAGATTGTTTCCAACTTTGACGTTCAATGCGAACCTGTTTGCCTTGTTCACCGAAGACAGCACGTTGGATAACAGTTTTGGCTTCGGAATTGGACCAGCATTGCGCTGGGACGGGCCTGACTTGCGCCGCGTTCGGGCCGACATAGACATTGCCGACGCTCAGACGCAAGTCGCGTTCGCAACGTATGAAAACACGGTCATTGAAGCTTTGGGCGAGGTCGAAATCGCCCTCATCTCCTATGTGCAAGAGCGTGCACGTCGGGGCGACCTGGAAGCCGCCGCGGCATCAGCTGAACGCGCGCTCGAGCTCGCGAGATTGCGATTTGACGAGGGGTTGGATGATTTCCTAGATGTGATCGACGCCCAGCGCACGCTTCTCGACGCCCAAGACCGCCTAGAAATGAGTCGGCTGGCCACAACCAGACAAGCGATTGCTGCGTACAGAGCTCTAGGGGGCATTTGGCGGGACGCAACGGTCGTAGATGCGACATCAGAAAGTGAGTGAGTTCAGTATGTTGAGAATTACGGCATTAGCCTTTTTGATCGCGCTCCTCTCGGTTTCTCCGGCCTTTGCGCAACGCGGCGGTCCAGCGAGCGTGTTTGCCGATCCGGTGATCGAGCGTGAATTCTCAAGAGACATCGAAGCGCTCGGCACGCTTGAGCCGAATGAGCAGGTCGATCTCTCGCTCAATGCCTCGGATCGCATCACAGCTCTGTATTTCGATGATGGTGAGCGCGTCCGCCAGGGCAAGACGCTTCTATCATTGGCGCAGAGAGAACAATTGGCCTTGGTTGAGTCGGCTGAAGCGAATGTCGAGGAAGCGGCGCGTCAGTTAGAACGCGTGGTGCGCTTGGCCGACGCTGAAGCTGTTTCTCAGTCTGAGCTAGATCGGGCGCAGCGGGACCTCGATGCTGCGGATGCCAACCTGCGGGCCTTGCAGTCACGGCAAAAGGATCGCGTCCTCGTCGCACCGTTTGACGGCGTACTAGGCTTTCGGCGAGTGAGTGTCGGCTCTTTCGTGCGACCCGGCGATGTCGTCGCGACCTTGATTGATGACAGCGAAATGAATTTGGATTTCGACGTCCCGTCGATCTTCACTCGATCCATTCAGCCCGGCACAGCGATCATCGCGGAGACAGACGATCTACCGGGAGAAGTCTTTGAAGGCGTAATTGAGACTCTGGACAATCGCATCGATCCCGTGACGCGCGCTATTCGGGCGCGCGCAAAGATTCCAAATGCGGACAGATTGCTCCGGTCAGGCATGTTCATGCGTGTGACCGTCACCGCCGACCCGCGCACCAGTCTGGCGATTCCCGAGGCGGCGGTGCAGCCGGTCGGCCCGAAGACCTTCGTCTGGCGTGTGTCGACGGAGGACGGGATTCCAAAAGCACGACGTGTTGAGGTTGAACTCGGACAGCGCGCGGATGGCTTTATCGAAGTCGTCTCCGGTTTGTCGCCGAATGACAAGGTCATATCGGAAGGCATTATTCGCGTACGAGAAGGCTCAGAAGTTAAGCTGAGAGAACGGACCATCCTTTCACCTGAGGGCACTTTGGCGGGACGTGGGCGCGGCAGCGCAAACGGTTCTGCAGGCGCAGCGAACTAAAAGGGGCCAGGCGATGCTGTTATCTGATACTGCCGTCAAGCGACCAGTATTCGCATCTGTGATCGCCTTGATCCTGGTCATTCTGGGGGTCGTGTCGTTCGACCGGCTCAGTCTCCGCGAATATCCGGACATTGACGCTCCGATCGTGACCATCGATACGCGCTACCCTGGTGCATCGGCCAGCGTGGTTGAAACCCGGATTACCCAAATCGTCGAAGATCGTATCGCCGGGGTTGAGGGTATCCGTTTCATCAACTCGAACTCGAGCGATGGGCGCTCGCGGATCTCAATTGAGTTTGGCGTCAACCAGGATATCGATGTCGCCGCAAATGATATCCGAGACCGCATTTCCGGCGTGCTGGATAATTTGCCTGAAGACGCCGATCCGCCCGAGGTTGAGAAGGCGGACTCGAATGATGATGTCATCATTTGGCTGAATCTCGCGGCCGAAAACCTGACGACACCGGAAATCTCCGACTATGCGCA
>JALUWJ010000241.1 GCA_027019605.1 Henriciella sp.
GATGTGGGGCGATATTAAGCCGCTCCTAATTGGTGGGAAGCATTAAGATTGTATCGCGCTCAGTCGCAGTACGGCCCCCTAAGAAACACAGACTGAACGATTCCATGTTCGTCCCGATAAGGCAGATAAATGGTGCGAATCATTGGGCTGTAGTAAATGCCCTCAATGGCTTCGCCCAGAACAACGTTCAATTCGTCCCTAAGTTCCTCTCGGATCAGCACATCAATGGCGAGATGTTCTTCAGCGACATACCATAGCGCACCTCCTCGGCCTTCAACCAAATCGATCACATGATACGAGAAATCGAAATAGAAGTCTCCTGATCTACTCGTTTCGAAGAACCAGTTCCATGGGTCTTTCGCAATCTCAAACGGAACATCTGCAAACTCAAACGCTCGTCGCAAATATGAATTGGCAATCGGTCCGTTGATATTCGGCTTGGACGCGATCTGTTCGAAATCAGGGGCGCCATACACGTGCTCCGAAGACCGCAATCCACGCCAACCTATGACATTCTCTGGGTCAAATTTATCGCGCACCGATGCATAGTTCGTTTTGACCCATCCACTTTCCCCTGATTTGAGGTTTATTCGCGCGAACTCATCACTCCATTCAAACACCAAGAAAGCGAAATATTCTGATTGGAAGATCGGATCATTTTCGAACAGAAGTTCGTTGTACTCGGAAGGAAACTCTTCGATGTTCGCACAATCGATGAAATCAGGTGCATTCCCGTTCGGCGCAGAAAAAATGGGAACTTCGCAACGCTTGTCTTGATAGCTGTACTTGGCATGTTCGACCCTATGCGGCGCCAGAAATCCAACGCCTGGAGTTCCAATCAATCCAGTTTCGTAATTACAGAAACTATCCGCCGAAGCATAGGGCGCAGCCAAGAGCAACGAGCACAGCAATAATTCTCGCAATGTTACCTCCAGCCTATGTGGTTTAACGATGCCAGCGAGCATTTTAGTTTAACAGGCAGTCATTGTTGAATACATTTAACGCTGCTTTGGGGCGCGAAAGCTCCAACTGGCTGGTGTTACTTGGGCATGCTCCGATCACTACAGCATCGTGAATCTAGTTTGTGAAAAATAAGTCAACTTAAATAAAGGGTCGAAGCATTTAAAATAATATATGTAACTAGTCTCAAGATTATATTGACCGTGTTTCAATGGAGGGGCATGACCAGCTCCATGCGTTAACCTATTGGTAGAAGGGGATGATTGGAACATGCTTAGAATGGCCTGCCTGATCTGACTGGCCCAACCGTAATGTTAGGATCGACGGTTGGTTTGTAGCGGCGTTCATGCCGCCTCCAACCTATAAGGCGGCGTGAAGGTCGCGGGCAAGATGGTTCTTGGTGCTGGTGGTTTATAGCCCAGCGATGAGTGCGGTCTTGCGGTATTGTAGAATAGTCTCCAGTTTTCGATCAGCACCTGCGCCTCGCGCAGATCATAGAAGATTTCACGCGCCAGCAACTCGTCCCGGAGTTTTGAGTTGAAGCTCTCGCAGTAGCCATTTTCCCATGGCGCCCCCGGCTCGATATAGAGCGTCCTGACATCCAGCGCCTGCAGCCATTCACGCAAAGCGGTGGCGATAAACTCTGGCCCATTGTCTGACCGGATATGCTCCGGCGGGTCGTGCTCCAGGAACAACTCGCCAAGTGTGTCTAGGAAATCGCGTGAGTTCAGTCTTCGTTCGACGCGGATCGCCAGACACTCTCTCGTAAATTCATCGATCACGCAGAGCATACGGAAGACCTTGCCATCATGTGTACGGTCCTGGACGAAGTCATACGACCAGACATGGCCTTTGTGAGCGGGTCTCAGCCGAACGCATGATCCATCATTCAGCCAGAGCCTGCCACGCTTGGGTTGTTTCTGTGGGACTTTCAGCCCTTCACGTCTCCAGATGCGATAGACCCGGCCCGTGCTGACGGACCAGCCTGCTTCACGAAGCAAGGCTGTGATCCGGCGATAGCCATATCGGCCAAACCGCTCTGCCAAGGATATGATAGCCGCTGTCAGTGCGCCTTCATCATGCCGTGGTGTCTTCTCGCGCCTCTGTGTCGAGCGGTGCTGGCCGATCACACGGCAGGCTCGGCGTACGGAAACACCGAGTTCGTCCACCACATGATCGACCGCAACGCGTTTACGTGAAGGGCTTAGTACTTTCCCCGGACAACTTCCTGCAGAATTTGACTATCCAGTGTGAGATCAGAAACCGCGCGCCGAAGCCGGGCATTCTCCTTCTCGATTTCCTTCATCCGCCTGGCCTGGCCTACACGAAGGCCGCCATATTCTTTGCGCCAGCGGTAGAATGTCTGCTCGGTGACACCGATCGCGCGCACGGCCTGCGCAATCGTTTCGCCCTGGCTCAGGCGCACTTCAACTTCGCGCAGTTTTGCAATGATCTCTTCAGGCTTGGCTCTCTTGCCCATAGTTCAACTCTATATCAGAGCCGATCCTCTCTCAAACTATGGGCCAGTTTTTCTGGGGCAGACCATGGCATGCGATTAAATGTATTGCGCACATCAACAAGGCTGTTGATTCTGGCGCTGCGCCGTCATTCTTATCGTTTCTGAAGTCTGATAGTTTTGATGGGGAAGAATTGGCTTTTTGGAATGCGGAAGCCGCTCGACTGACCCAAGATTGGGGAACCGGATTCGATGATGAAGTTGAAGAGCAAGAAACAATGATGGACCTTGGAGAGCGCGTGGAACTCGACTCCATTTTCAAAGATGTCGAGCTGACGACAAACGACCCTAGCGCGGAGCTCTCGTACATCATTCCGAATTCTACTTACGTGACGACCATCGCTAGCCCCGCAGAACTTTGTATGCATGAAGCCCACGCGCTGATGGACGCACAGGATACCGACTAATCTCGATCGTATTCTTGATTGCGCTCCGCAAACGGCCGGTGTTGCGAAATGTTTGTCTAGGAGAACCGATCAGACGAAACGGAAGGTATTGCTCTCAAAAACACAATCAGCGTACACGGGCTGCTCGGAATTCACAAAAGGGGACAAAATGACACTTATCTCGAAGCTGGCCACGTTTGCGGTTTGTAGCACCATCACGGCCATGACTGCATTAGCGCAGCAAGATACTGAAGCGGTTTTTGTGCAGGTAAGGGATCAAGCAATTGAGTGCGGTCGCGGTATCAATAGAAGCGCAGAGGCAAATGCATGCCAAAAAACCTGCGATAAGCCGACGTTTGACTTACGCGTTCTGCTTGGGGCAGTGCCACAGCCAATTCCGTCCGAAATTATGGAAGAAGTGGAAGCTTGTAACGCTGCATACAAAACCTTCAAAGCGGCAGAAGTAAACATCCAAACTGAGGCCGCGACCTCGACTGTCGAACGAAATCCAGCCTCAGCGGTTGAATCAAACAGCACGACGATTTTGTATCCCGAGCTCACGTCCGAGATGACAGGATTTCTTGAAGAATGCGAAGCGCTCACACGTAAGGGCAGACATCAGGTAACCTGCGTGAAGTTTTGCACACTCGCCGTAAGTGATATTGAACGCTTAGAGGGGGGCGACGCAGAACTTGAGCGACAGGTATCGGGCTTCAGGGGCGACGCAAAGCGATTACCGAACATGAACCAATGTCGGCGGTTCTACGGGGCTGCGACACGCTGACCGACTCAAACAAAGCAGGTTCGCCGCTCATCCAACAAAGAACTGGAGTACCGAAAACGAGTGACTTATTTAGGGCGACACCAGACGTCCTTTCGACGCGATATCGGATTGGCTCGCTAGTCGCATGGGGCGTGGATTTGGGAGAAATCCATGTCATCGTTCGTTTCAAATGAGGCTGATCAACTATCAGAAAACGAACAGAAAGCGTGTTGCGGCGCACCAAGAGGGCAGAAGCGTCCTTTTAGACCACGAGAAGTTTGGGCCATTCGAGCACGTCTTGAAATGCTTGGCCAAATTCGCAATCTCGCCCTTCTGAACCTCGCAATAGATAGCAAGCTGCGCGGATGTGACCTCGTTAGCCTCAAAGTCTCCGACGTGTTTTCCGCGGGATCGGTCCGAGAACGCGCAATGGTGATTCAGCGAAAAACGTCACGTCCAGTCCAATTTGAGATAACTAAGCTCACCGCTACATCTATCGTTGCGCATGCCCAACACTCAGGATTGAGCAAGGACGACTTCCTGTTCCCCAGCCGCAACAGCAAGAGCGAACATCTTTCGACCCGCCAATATCACCGCATAGTTGATTCCTGGGTTCGCCAGATTGGTTTGAAGGTTTCAGACTACGGAACACATTCGTTACGGTGTATCAAGGTCGCACAATTGTATCGAAACACTGGAAACTTGCGGGCTGTTCAATTGCTTCTTGGGCATGCCAAAATCGAAAGCACGATCAGATACCTTGGGATCGAATTAGAAGATGCGCTGCAAATTTCAGAGTCGCTTGAGCTTTGATGAGGGGCAGTCCTGGGGCGAGTTTAAGCCGCTCTATGGTGACAGCATTAACAGACTACTGAAATGCATCTCGATCCATTTGGTTCCTAAGTCGCACCGTAGAATTGGCGTCTAACAATTAGGCAAATCTAATCGATTCCTGGATATGTGTTAGCTTGGACGGTTGGGGTCACGGTGGAAGAAATGCTCAATAACTCGACCAAAAATCTCTGCACAGCTTTCGCTATAGGACTTGCCGGTTGTGGGCAAAGCGCAGAAGTTTCGTCAGACGCCAAAATCTCTGTGGATCAAGCGCACGATAGCGAAAGCCCTACGGAGTATTATATCTCGGGGCAATACTCCCCTCACGAGGACGCAAACTGTTCGAATGACTCAGTCCGGATAAGCAACACCAGCTTGAAAATCTGGCGGTCCAAAAGCCTGATCGCGTCATTTTCCCTGAGCGATATTCGACTTTTCGAGAAAGAGAGCAGCGACAACATCGTAGTGGCGGCCCAAGCCCAATCCAACAATGCTGCCGATCCGTTTTGGTGGACCTTCGTATTCGAGAAACCACGCTCGAGTTTGGCTTCGTATGGCGAGATGGAAGTGTATGCCTTTGACTCAAACACACCGCTCGAAACTGAAGATCAAGTCCGAGAGTTTTTGAATTCGGAGCCACAGGTGTTCGGTGGAACGCTGAGACCGTGTGTGTAATCAGAAGATAGATTCAATTAAAGCGTTAGCAGTTGGGGCCCACATAAGTACTTTGAGTGGATACCGATGTTTCGACGTATCCGTCTACAACACTTGCAGTGCTCACCGAGTTTATCGTCTGCTTTTGAAGATTGTTGTCGTATTGAGTCACGGTTCGACTGTCGATTACTCCAGTTATGCGCGGGTCGTCGTCGGCAGGACAACTCAGCTCGACTTCGACTACGAACTTCTCGACAGTGTAAGAAAGCAGATCGCACCCTTTGTCCGCGGCGTTTGCAATCACCATATCTTCAGTGGTTCTGATCGTGTCTAGCTCCGACACGCAAACCAAGTCGTCGAGTTCAATATCTTCAACTATTCTGCCGCGTTCGCCCTCCGCGTAATGCACTGAGCGCATCGTTCCTTCGACCCGATATTGCCCAGGTTTCATTGCAAGATCTGTTGAAGGAGAACAGGCTTGTAGAAGAATGCTACCTAGCGCACCTAAGATAAGCGGGTTTCTACCCCGCATGTTGATGGGTTTGAGGCGTTGCATCGGTAGATCTTGGCAGCAACAGGTCAAAGAAAGACTAAACGATATTGTGAATTGCTCCGGAGTTTCTTATTGCCGACGATAAACAATACACTCTTCCTCAGCGACCGGTTTAGGGCGCTTTGCGACATTGGCGCAGAGGCTGATATGGGGCGAATTTAGGACTCGCGTGGAATGAATTGAACGACTTAGTTTAGATGTTCCGGTTGCAAGTGTGACCGCATTCATTCATCCAGATTAAGAGTCTTATTGTGGGGCGACGAAATGCGAAAACTATCATCCGTGGCTTTGATGCTGGCAGTCAGCCTAGGAGCTTGCCAATCTTCCTCAGGCGGTTTGTCTGGGGCCGACATTACAGCAATTCAGGCGGCTTCAGATAAATGGGTCGCCACTTACAACGCGAATGACTGGGAAGCACTTGGACAGCTATTCGCGGAAGATGCGAGCATGATGCCACCAAATAGCCCCGCGGTGGTCGGGCGAGATGCGATTGCGGCCTGGGAAGCTGAATATGAAGCTGGTTTCCAGATCGCTTTCGATGTCCAGGAAATAGAGGGCGAAGGCGATATAGCTTACGTTAGAGGCAGGTCTTGTGTCTTCATTCCGCTTGAAACTGGCGGTTATGGCGTTGATGTCGGCAAGTATCTCGAAATTCGAAAGAGAGATGCAAACGGCGAATGGCTCATCCTCACGGATATATTCAACTCAGATGCCGCCATGGGAAGCGACCTGCTTGAGGAATGCCCATTCTAGAGACGCAAAGTTCGTGGCCCCCAAGTCCTTTTAGGGGCGATTTTGGGACGCTCGGAATTTGCTCAGCTGAGTGAGGTCGTTCCGGTCTTGGGTTCGAATTTGCAGGGAACTATATACTTTCTGAAGCGCTTACCGGCTCTCCAAGAGATTCTAGGAAGCGCTCACTTTTCAAAATGACTTCCTGCATCAGGCCCATTTGATAGTCGGTTCCTATTTCCCATTCCACAAACATCTTGAGAAGTGCGCGGTCTTTGCAGGCATCACCAATGCCCGCGACTAAGATAATCTTTCGGTTAGAGAGACTAGGTCTTTCAGTCATATCACCCAACCAGTCAGGCCCAGTGCCTGGCTTATCTACACTCAACAATGGATGGAATTGGCCGACTTGATCATTCACAACAGCGGATTCGGTTTCGCTCCACTTTTGCCGCGTCGTCAGAAATCTTGCGTATTCAAAATAGAGAGTTCGAAGTTCCTCGGATTGCTGCTCGAGCAGACGTTCAGAGTTTGTCAGTGTATTGATGGCGGTTGTTTCAAAGCTTGGCGATAATGTGGTACCAAGCAAATCGAGCGCACCGGATATACGTTCCTCCGCTTCACTATCAGTGTGGCATAAGCGTAGGTCTTCCGTAGCCTGTTGAAACTCTGTAAGTCTGGATCGCACCCGTTCGATGACTGCGTTCTGGTTGGCAATATTACGCCGTACCTCAGAAACCATTCGATCGTGCGCCTTGAGATACGCGCTTCGATCACTTTGAGCATCGTTCCAGTTGGCGACCTGTATACCGATGAAGACACCAACGACGACGATGACGAAATCGATTCCGACGGCGAACCAGTTCTGGTCTTTTACGTGTTGTGTGACGCGGCGCAGCAGCATGATTGTCCCCAGTTCCGATTTGACGGGACAATGGAGCAAACTTCAGACCTTGCAAAGGTTTACACCATCAGAGCATGTCTCATAGGGCTCGGTGAGCGTCCGGTTTAGGGCAATTCTGTTGAAAAACTCTGCTGCTAGAGCGCGGGCTTTCCTCTTCGATCGTGTTCAGGCCTCTTTTTCTGCAGGGTGTTCGCTCTTCTCGACCGTATCACGCGGCGTTTTGGAGGGTG